>JBEDHB010000119.1:0-4624 GCA_041174325.1 Pseudomonadota bacterium | reverse complement strand
GCTGGTCGCACATTGGCATACAACTCAAATTCTTCACGTAAGCGCACATTGGAAGAGCGAAAGCCGCCACCCACTGGCGTAGTGAGAGGACCTTTTAAGGCCAAGTGATTTTGGCGAATACTCTCCAGTGTTTGGGCAGGCAATGGATCACCCAGTGCCTCAACGCCAGCGACCCCAGCTTGTTGAACCTCCCATGCAAAAGGGCTGCCTAGGGTTTCAAAGATCTGGATGGTGGACTCAACGATCTCTGGTCCAATTCCGTCGCCGGGGATGAGGGTGGCGGTCAAGGATTTGGATGAGCTCATGGCGTATGCTTGGATTATGATCAGAATTCTGTATTTTAGATCCTTTGAATAGTCCTTAGACAAAATGACCAAGCCCGTACCTCTCAGCTCCCAAGAGCAACTTTTTACTCAAGCAAGAACCGTTCACGCCTTTGAGTCACACCCCATCACGGATGCGCAGATTCAGGAACTGTATGAGCTCATGAAGTGGGGACCGACCGCGTTTAATGCACAACCCGGGCGCTATGTCTTTGTGCGCAGTGAAGCAGCGAAAGAGCGCTTATTGCCTGCGTTAAGCCCAGGGAATGTTGCGCAAGTGAAAAGCGCATCGGTAACGGTGATTATTGCGTACGACACACAGTTTTATGAACACTTGCCAACTATGTATCCAGCCATGGACGCCAAACCCTTTTTTGAAGGAAAGCCAGCAGTGACCGAAGTGGCTGCCTTACGCAATAGCTCCTTGCAGGGTGCTTACTTGCTATTAGCCGCGCGCAGCTTGGGCTGGGATTGTGGGCCGATGTCGGGATTTGATTCGGCTAAGGTGAACCAGGCATTCTTTCCAGATGGTCGTTATCACGCTAACTTCTTAATGAACATTGGCATTGCGAATTCAAGTGGAATCTATCCACGCGGTCCGCGTTTAGCATTTGGGGACGTCGCACAAATCCTCTAAACTGAGAATCAATCTAGCAAAAGGAAAAACCATGGGCTATTTCCCAACCGATACGCTGCGCCGTGTGATGATGGCGATCTTTGTGATCCTCGCGATCATTGAGTTAAGCCGTGGATCATGGTTCTTTATTGTTGATGTTCTCTTTGCATTGTCACTTTCACCAAAGGTCTTGTATACCGTGATTGGCATCTTTAAACGCAAAGAATAAGTTCAGGATTTTGGGGGTATGGAGTAGGTCGCTGTGGCATGAGCAACTGGATCGGGGTCAGATCCTGAGTAAATGAAGACCTCGCCGACTACCAAGCTCTTGCCCAGTTTGAGAAGTCGAGACTGAGCACGGATTTCATGGCTGGGTTGGGGCCTTTTTAAGAAATTAATATTTAAGCTCGTGGTGACCGTAAGTGGCACGATACCAATTTCACCCAGAATAGCCACATAGAGTGCGACATCGGCAAGCGCCATGATGGTTGGCCCTGAAACCGTTCCACCTGGGCGTAGCTCCTCATGGCCCACCGGATGGCTTACCAAAGCCGCACCATGACCTACTTCAATAATCTGACACTTGGTTTGTGGAAAATCCTTCTTAAAAAAGGCAGTGATTTCATCTCGGGTAGCTGGCATACAAAATGAATCCTAATTAATTTGATCAATCATTTTAGGCGAGCCCAAAGAGTGGTTTAATACGGGGATGCGCATCTCCATTCCCATCTCAAGTCTTCTGATATCAGCCGCAACCGCTAACCTAGCAGTTGCACAAGTATCGCCGCTCCAGCCCAATGAGCTTAAAGCCATTAATGAGCAGCCCTTAGTGCCCCCGCAAGGTGTGATGGGCAAACCCAAGCCATTGCCACCCGAGACCGCCCCACAAGGCGTCATTATTGGCCCCAATTATCAAAGTGATCCACGCGGCGAGGCAGAGGCTAAGTCCCTGGAAGAGAATTCAGCGCAGCCCATGAACCCTCGCGAGGGTTTGATTACTATCCCGTTTAATTAAGCCGTATTGCTGATGGTGTTTCGCACCCTTTGCAGTATGCTGCTTTGGGGTTACTGTTTCTTGGCATGGTCCTCATCCAATCCTTATGACCTTAATCTTCAGGTCTACCCTAAGGGGGATCGGTTTCAAATCATTGCCAATTACAAAGTTGCCATGAGGCCTTGTCAGGCCATGCTATTCCTAAGGGACTATGAGGGTGCAAAGTCGTTACCCGGTATTAAAGAATCGAAGATTGTGCAACGAAACGGAAATCAAGTACTGGTTGAGCGGGTCGTGGAAGACCGAATCCTCTTAATACCCATTGAACTGCGTTCTACCGTTCAATACACGGAACTCTCCGATCAAAGGATCGACTTTGAGCAAATTAGAGGCGATATCAGGTTGTATCAAGGAACATGGCGCATTGAACCCGAAGGAAATGCAACCCGTTTTCAGTTTCGAGCGAATGTTGAGCTTGATTCAATCGTGCCAAATTTCATCATTGAATACTTTATTAAGAACCAGATGGGTAAACGCTTTGAGCTGATGGCTGAGAACGCAAACCAGCGTGCCTCAACACTAAAGCTGGGCTGCCCTTAACAAAAAGCCCGACGGGTATGCCGCCGGGCCGTACCACTCTTTTGAGTGGTTGTCATCGCTACAGGAGTTTGCTGTCCCGTATTGAAAGGGGCACAAGAATGCACCCACTAAGGCTGGTATTGCTACCAGGTGGGTCACACAATGACTGCGACTCCACGATTTCATCTTAGGATTGATGCGATGTGCTGTCAAGCAAATCGATCATGAAATTTATTTATCCATAATCGATTTAAGCAAATCGGTATAAGCCAATGTTTTTACTCTTTTATTGCAATGAAGCAAATTACGAGGAGCGCGGATTTTTCTGATCCAAATAGAAAGACTCATCGTAGGTTGGCACCCAGGCCGGGCGATAAATTAAGAAGATGGCAAGCAACATACCTGACATGGAGCCCTCACTAAACGATAAAACAATTAGGGCCATGATCCAGCCCACAGGATCGACAGTGCTTAGCGACTGTAATCCTAAAAACTGTTGGAGGGCGTATATCAAGATACCGCATACAAAGGTACCACTAAAGGCAGCCATATAGCCATTCCCTAGAATCAAGATAAAGAGATGTTTGGGCATAAAGCGCCGAATCATATCAATCACTAAGGAGGCCACAATGGCAGGCAAGATTCCCACAAATAGGTAGTGAGTAGCTGCCTCAACTGCATTGCCTGTGAGGGCATAGATACCAGCAAGTGAGACCAGAAACAAGATCACAAGTGCAGGCCATAAACCGAACATGGCAACCAGGAGGGATGAACCAAAAAAATGAAAGGATAGGTCAATCCAACCTTCTGTTGCCGCACTGGGTAAATGGGCTCGAAGATTCCAGGCCAGGGCAAGTAGCAGTACCGCTGGGGGAAGTAAGTAGCTCAGCGGGCTTTGTAAAAAGAGCCGTATCGGACTTTTATAAAGCGCCACCAGTACGACCGCTACCGCAATGACAATCCACCACATGAGCCCATCCTTTTTATTAGGTAACCACCTAAGTGTATCGATTTAGAGGGATATCACGGTTAGTGAATCTACTAATCGAACGAGCTCTATTTGATGTAGATCAAATTAATCAGGATAACTTTGGATCCGAACACCGTGCTCACTCAGGACGCGTTGCATCTGCAAAATCTTTCGATCCTTACTCAGCAATTCGCTGGGACGGCAGTGGTATGCCAAATCAATAAAGGGTTGATCATCTGGATCATCGCAGCGAAACGAGCAGCGGGGCGGTGTAGGTCTGTGGATTGCCATCTGGGCCCATGCTTTCAGTACATCCGATGGATCGCATGCACGTTGGGCAAATTGTGGGCGGGCGATGACGTCGGTAAGCTCAACGAGCATCTCGGAGCTGTAAATAATCTCAAACTCTTCTTGAGCCATGCCATCACGAATCCAATCGGCACGAGGATCCTGAAAGACCAGAAGATCAAGCACGATGTTCGTATCGAGAATCAGTGTCCTTATTGCCATCCGTGCAACCAACGAGTACCATCCTTCAGTTCAGTCCATATGAGAAGATAGCGGCGCTTCGTGAGGACCGCCTCTAACTCAACATGCTCTTTTGGGATCGTCTGATCGCTCGGTAATTGAGGATCATGTACCCGACTGACCAGGAAGTGCTTCTCTCGATTTTGGGGAACCCGCGCCGTCCATTTGCTAAGCAATAGTTTTTTATTTGAGAGGCGACGCTTGAAGGGCTTGGCTAGGGTGTCCATGATTATTCCTTATACTGGATTCTAATCATTTCGATGAAGAGAAAACCATGACCCTATTCATGCTGACCTGGGCGATTACGTCCTTATCCCTTTGGGCGGCGACTTATGTCTTTGATGGCTTGCAATTTAATGACTCTGGAGCATTAATTATTTCTGCTCTAGTTCTGGGTCTCGCCAATGCGATCGTTCGCCCCTTGCTCATTTTGTTTACTTTGCCACTCACTGTCCTAAGTCTCGGATTTTTCCTACTGGTGATCAACGCGCTGGTTCTCATGCTGGTTGCTCAGATGGTGAATGGCTTTGTGCTCTCCGGATTTTGGACCGCATTCTTTGCAAGTATCTTTATTGCTATTCTGAACGCTATCATTGGTTCATTGTTTAGTATTA
>JBEDHB010000118.1:0-4634 GCA_041174325.1 Pseudomonadota bacterium | reverse complement strand
TAAACTGCCATACACCTCGTTAATTAAATCATCGCAATTGGGTAATGAATTTCCAATTACGCGCGCCACGATGAGTTTGGATGCCTTTTGAGTGATTGGTGCCAGGGCAGTTAATTGCTTGGCAAGGTCCATACTCATCTTATTAAGATCCTCTGACTCACCCGTTTGGTATACAAATCCTTGTGCAAGAAGCTCTTGCGCCGGAATTAACTCAGCAAGTAAGAGCATGCGTTTTGTGATCGCAACCCCGAGATGAGCGGTTAGCCAAGCAATATTGCTCGGCGAGAGGGTGTTACCAAGCGTGCGTGCAATGGGTACTCCAAATTTAGCATTTGGAGTCGCTATCCGAAAATCACACAAAGCCGCAATCGCTAAACCACCTCCAACCGCAAGCCCATCAATAACCGCAATAGTTGGCATGGGTAATTGTTGGAGGGGTCCTAAGTAGTGATCAATCATGCGCTCATAGTGAACACCATCGTCGCCACTCTGAAACGATTGAAATTGAGCAATATCGCTACCAGAGACAAAGGATTTGCCACCAACTCCTCGCAAAATGGCTACTCGGACTGAGGAATTTTGTGCCAACTCTAAACAAATAGTACGTAATTGCTCATACATCGCCTGAGTCATCGCATTGCGTGCTTGGGGATGATTAAAAAAGAGATGCGCGATCGAGTCCTTGATCTCGCAATACACCCTGGCGTTCAGCGAATCACTCATGCAGCAAACGCACCCTGTGCTCGTAGTGACTCAATCTGCGCCGAGGTAAATCCAGCCTGTTCTAAAACCTCTTGGGTATGTTCGCCTAATAGCGGAGGATGACGACGGATTTGCTGTGGGGTGCCTTGCATCTTGACCGCAAAGCCAATGTTCGGAACCTTACCCTCGAGCGGATGATCGATCTCTATTTTCATTTGCCGATGCTTGCCATGCTCACTTTCAAAAGCCTGTGGGTAATCTAGGATTGGACCAGCCGGAATACCCTCAGCCAACATCAGCTCAATCCACTCGTTTGCATCCTTAGTTGCAAAGGATTTCTCAAGCTCAGTAATTAAAGCTTCGCGATGACCGAGTCGAGCAGCAATGGTTTGGTAATCAGGATTTTGTAAAAGATCGGGGCGAGCCAAGATCTCACAGAGTTTTTGCCAAAGCTTATTATTAGTGGCGCCCATCACGAAGTAGCCATCCTTCGCTTTCACAGCCTGATACGGAGCGGTCATGCGGTTGGCGGTCCCTAATGCAACAGGTGGTTGACCCGTGCCCCAGTACTCCGAGGTATCCCAAATCGAGAACGCCAGCGCTGAGTCAAATAAGGATGCATCAATGTATTGACCCTGACCCGTATTCTTTGCACCAATGTAAGCAGACAAGGCTGCATAGACTGCGAACAGGGCGCACCCAATATCAGCAACCGGAACACCGGCTTTCACGGGTTTGCCATCACCATGGCCAGTCACGCTCATTACCCCTGACATGGCTTGGGCCATTAAATCAAAACCTGGACGCTCTGCCCATGGACCGCTTTGGCCAAAACCCGAGATACTCACATAAACCAAGGCAGGATTGATCGTGCGCATGACCTCGTAACCAACGCCCAGTCGTTTCATCACTCCAGGACGGTAGTTCTCTACCAAGATATCGGCATCCTTGGCCAACTCAAACAAAATTTCTTTACCGGCATCAGACTTCAGATTAATCGCGATACTACGTTTATTGCGATTCATGTTCAAAAAGCCCATGCTATCAGGGCCCTTCATCTTAAAGCCCATGGCACCGCGGGTTTGGTCGCCTGATCCTGGCGGCTCAACCTTAATGACATCGGCGCCCATATCGGCGAGCAACATGCAGCAGTAGGGGCCTGCCATCACTTGACTAACATCAAGAACCTTGACACCCGCGAGCGGTAAGGGGCGATTGGCTTGGTATGCAGAAGAATTCATCATGGCATTCTAAACACAAAACCATTTTTCGTTTGTGCACATCAGTCTATTAAAATAGACATCATGTACATGTTTTTACCTTTTGCGATCGCATTGCTAGCAGCCATCTTCATTTGGTTTGAGAAACGCGCGTTTGGATTGCTGTTTGCATTCGCTAGTGCCGTCATTACGGTAGCGTGGTTCTTGCATCACGCCTCAGATAAGCTCAGCATCAGCTTATGAGTAAGTTCACCTTACCATCGCTCAGTGGCTTAGGGAACATCGTTCTTCTCTTGGTCATCAATTTAGTGTTGACCCTCGCTTTTCTGGATCAGTTCATCAATCATGATCTTCCATGCCCATTGTGTATCTTGCAGCGCATGGGCTTTACCTTAATTGGACTCATGTTCTTATTGAACATCCGCTCCGGTGCGCAGCCTGCGCACTATGGATTTGCTATTCTGTTTGCCATCTTGGGCCTATCAGTCTCTTTACGCCAAGTGCTCTTGCACGTTGCCCCAGGTGATTTAGGTTATGGCGACACCTTCTTTCATCTGCATTTCTATACCTGGGCCTTTGTCGGCTTTGTCTCTTTGATGATTAGCATCGCTGTTTTGTTAATCATTCCCGATCATGGAACCCGGGGTCGGCATTGGTTTGCTCAGTTTGTGTGTCTGTGGTTCATCCTTCTCTTGGTGGGGAATCTAATCTCCACTTTATCAATTTGTGGTCTAGGCGCTTGCGCGGATAACCCTTTGCACTATGACGGTATTGAGCAACTGCGTCAGTGGCTTGCTAAGTAATCTGACTTTGAAGCTACTCATCGTCGTTTGTGCACTGGCTTTTGGCATGCTTGCTCCGGCACAGGCTGAACGAGTTTGGCCGCGCGAGACCATCCGAATTGTTGTTAGCTTTCCCCCGGGCGGAGCGCCCGATACACTGGCTCGGGTTCTGGCAGAGGATTGGCAAAAAACTCTAAATGTTCCAATCGTCGTTGAAAATCGCCCTGGGCACGGTGGCAATATTGGAGCAGACCTTGTTGCTAAGAGTGCACCCGACGGTTACACCCTGCTGATTGGGACAGTGGGGATTCATGCGATAAATGGCGCGCTCTACGAAAAACTCTCCTATGACCCAATTGCAGATTTCACCCCGATCAGTTTTTTGGCAAGCACCCCGAACGTCTTAATTGTGAGTAAGCAACTCGGGGTGCAGTCACTCAAGGACCTGGTTGCCGTTGCCAAAGCAAAACCGAATGAGCTTACCTTTGGCTCATCAGGAACCGGTACCTCGATTCATATGTCTGGCGAGTTATTTAAAGAGATAGCAGGTGTACAGATTCGGCATATTCCGTATAAAGGCAGAGCGCAATCCTTACCTGATCTTGTGAGTGGCCGTATCTCGATGCTCTTTGATAATTTAGCGTCTGCATTACCCTTAATTAAAGCCAATGAAGTGGTTGCGCTGGGAGTAACCACACTTAAACGCTCTCCATCAGCCCCAGAGATTCCGACACTTGCCGAACAGGGGCTGAAGGGTTTTGAGGCTATTTCGTGGTTCTCATTGATGGGCCCAGCAAAGTTACCCCGCGATATTCAGATGCGTCTCAATCAGTTGACTCAGCAAACCCTGTCCAAGCCGGAGGTGAGAGCCAAGCTGATGACCGGTGGACTCGAGCCAAATCCGGGTAGTCCAGAGGATCTTGCTCGTTATATCCAGCTCGAATCCATTAAATGGCGCAAAATTGTTCTGCAATCTGGAGCAAAGGCTGAATAATGTCCTCCAAACCGATACGAGATGCGTTGAATACTGAGAGAGAACAACCGGAGCACTTTATGCGACTTTATCCCTTCAAAATATTCCTTATTAGCAGTATTGGTATCAGTTTATTAACTGCGTGCGTATCCGCACCCACCGGCCCGACTATTACCATCATGCCGCGTGAGGGAAAATCCTTTGAGGAGTTCAAAAAAGACGATGAGGAGTGCCGAGCTTTTGCAGCCCAATCCGTTAAAGACGGTAACACGGCAGCCTTGAAAGAGGGAGCGATTAGCACTGCTACGGGAGCTGCGATTGGAGCTGCAGCTGGAGCCCTCTTCCAGGGCGGTAGCAGCGCTAATGTAGGAACCGGTGCAGCAATAGGCATGGTTGGGGGTGCTGCGGTTGGAGCCATGGGTGCTGCCAGCAAGGAGTCGCAGGCCCAAACCCAATACAACACCGCTTATCAGCAGTGCATGTACACCAAAGGCAATCAGGTGCCAGGATTTAAACCGGTTAATGACTACAAATTAATCAAGTAATCGATCGACTAATTGACTCATCTATTTTTTACATAGACCACTATATCTAGATAGATCACTAAGCCAATAATTAGATAAAGTTCAATCTTGTTCACGAATCGTCTTATGACAGGATGGGGATAATCCTTGAAGTGCCATCGGTATAGATGAACTGAATTTCATAAGGACCGACTATTTTTGCCTCTTTTAAATCCTTTTGTCCCCAGGGCAATTTAATCTCTAGCCCCAACTCTTTATCCTCAACCAATACATGGTTATTCCCACGATCGATGTGTTTGATTGAAAAGTGGTTTGACTGAGGAAGTAGTTGATCTAGCATACATATTTACAAAATTAAGAAGTTTATAGAATATATATTCATAAGGAAGAATACGGATTTTCACTTCTTGACAAACGGCCCCCCTCGGGGGAT
>JBEDHB010000117.1:0-4659 GCA_041174325.1 Pseudomonadota bacterium | reverse complement strand
TTGGTTTTGGGCATCTCGGCTGGCATTACTTCGCAGCTTATCAATTCGTAGTGCGATTGCTTTAAGGTAACGCGGTAGATGCACCAAATGCTCATAAGGTGTTTGCTTCACAAACTGCGCATGAATCAATCCTTGCAATTGCGAGCGCATGTCTTCATAGGCACTGGTCGATAGGGCTTTAGCTGCAATTAACTTCTTATGCAGTTCCGCATATTCTTGCAAACTTGCTAGCACATGTTTAGCAATTTCCCCTGCAATGAGCATCAGGCGAGGCTTACCTTGTTTTAGTGATTCCTCAAACTGCGCCTTGTTCATCGGTTGTTGATGTTGCAGCATGGCGCGCTCAATCGCCATCATTCCAATCTGCTCTATCAACTCTTCAACCGATCCCAATTGAATGAAGAGTAAACCGATTTCACGTGCGTGCGGCAATTGTTTATGCAAGGCCTTCGTATGCTCTTTTAAGACCAATGTGTAAAGCCGACACAGGCCTTGCCGGTGGATTCGTTTTGCCTCCGCAGGATCATCAAATACCTCAAGCTCTACCGCTGTTTTGCAATCCACTAAGGCCGGATAGCCCTGAATTGTTTGGGTCCCACGGGTCATACTGACGGTCTGCGGTAGCTCACCAAAATCCCAAGCCTGATAACTGCCCTTCTGAATAGGCAGTACGTGTGATTGATCCGTTTGAACGGATTTCATACTGGTATCGGCAAGACTTTGGAATGCATCGCGCGCCATCCCGCCATAGTCGCTGCGCAGGCGATTGAGGTTGCGTTCTAACTCGAGTTGTCGACCATGCTCATCAATTAGTCGAAAGTTCATGAGGCAATGCGCTGGCAAGGTCTCGGGTCGAAAGTCCGTGCGCTTGATCTCAATCGGATTCTGATCACGGATAAAGCGCATGAGACGATCGATTAGGTCGCCCTTCCCAAAGCAATTGGTGTCTAGTTGCTCTTGGACAAACTGTTTAGCACTCTCCGGCAATGGAATGCAATGTCGGCGGATCTTTTGCGGTAGGGATTTAAGAAGGAGCTGAACTTTTTCGACACACAGACCTGGTACGAGCCATTCTGCTTGAATCCCATCGACTTGATTCAGAACGGTAATGGGTACGATTAAGGTGATGCCATCTTTAGGACTACCAGGTTCAAAGTGATAACTGGTTTGCAAGCTCACGCCATTCATGACAATTATTTTGGGGTAGCGGTCGGCACTGATTCCCGCAGCTTCATGGCGCATCAGATCTGATTTCTGGAGACGCAGACTCTGGTCCTTTTGTTCCAGCTTGGCACGATCTTCCTCAAGCCAGGCTTGAAGACCGCTACGACTATAGACCGTTTCTGGAATTCGTTCGCGATAGAACGCACACAGCAACTCATCGTCCACCAATACATCAGGACGGCGTGAGCGATGCTCGAGCGCCTCGACTTCCCGAATTAGCTGACGGTTGTGCCAAAAGAAGGCAAATAATTTACCGTAACGACGTTTTGCTTCCGCTTGGGTCTCACGCTCCAAAGCTGGGGTGTCGACCTTACCAAACATCTCCCCTTCGACCAAGGCTTTCTGAATAAACAAGGCATGCGCCTCGCTTTCATCGTGCGGAGCATAGGCCACTCGTCGACCATGGTAGACAGGCAAGCCATACAGTGTGGCGCGCTCAAAGGCTAAGACCTCGCCACGTTCCTTATCCCAAAAGGGATCACTCAATGATTTCACTAGACGATGTTTTGCAACTCGCTCAATCCATTGAGGCTCGATCTTGGCCAAGGTTCTTGCGTATAAGCGAGTGGTCTCTTGGATCTCACCCGCCACAAACCATGCGCCTACTTTTTTACCCAGGCTCGATCCGGGCCAAATGAATAAACGAATACCCCGAGCCCCGAGATAATCGCCGGCTTTATTACCCCGTTGATCGCTTGCATCTTCATCGCGCTTGCCAATATAGCCCAGCAGACCGGTCAATAGCGCTGTATGGATTTGTTCGTAGGTTGCTGGGGTTTGATTCTCTTTCCAACCTTTCTCCGCGAGCAAGACATGCAATTGGCCATGCACATCGCGCCACTCCCGAAGACGCCTAGGCGAGAGAAAGAGGCTACGGCATTGGTTCTCTAACTGGCGATTGCTTTGCTTGTGTTTAAGAGCCTCCTGATACCAGTTCCATAGTTTCACGAACGACAGGAACTCAGAACGCTCATCGGCGAATTGCAAGTGGGCTTGATCGGCCGCACTGGCAAACTCCATCGGTCGCTCGCGTGGGTCTTGGCAGGCCATGGCCGAGGCAATGATGGTGAGCTCTTTAAGCGCATGCTGATCACGAGCGGCCAGCAAGATGCGTCCAATGCGAGGATCTAAGGGTAGCTCAGCGAGAGCCTTGCCAATCGCACTGAGTTGAACACGGTGTTGACCCTGCGTGTCTGGCTCGGTGGCGTTCTCAATCGCACCTAATTCTTCTAAGAGCTGCATGCCATCGACAATCGCTCGACCCAAGGGTTTATCAATGAATGGAAATTGCGCAATATTAGGTAGGCGCAACGCGGCCATTCGTAGGATCACGGCAGCGAGTGAGCTGCGCAAGATCTCTGGATCGGTATACGCGGCGCGCGCTTGGTAATCCGCCTCACTGTAGAGACGAATACAGATACCATCGGCTACACGGCCACATCGACCTGCGCGTTGGTTTGCGGCCGCCTGAGAGATCGGCTCCACTTGAAGCTGTTCAACCTTATTCCGATAGGAGTAACGCTTCACGCGCGCTAATCCTGAGTCAATCACATACCGAATGTTCGGTACGGTCAACGAGGTCTCGGCCACATTGGTTGCCAACACAATCCGGCGGCCATTGCCAGTTTGAAATACGCGCTCTTGCTCACTCACTGCCTGCCGTGCAAATAGACTCAGGATCTCCGGGTGAAAACGCTGTTGTAAAAATGGGTCTTTGCGTAACGCTTCAGCACACTCCCGAATCTCCCGCTCACCCGGCAAGAACACCAGGACATCGCCAGCCCCTGCAGCACCCTCTCGCCAGACATCGCCAATCGCTTTGCAAACGGCTTCGGGGATCTCAAGGGCCTCTTTTGGGCCATCAAGTTGTAATGGCGCATAACGTTGCTCCACTGGAAAGAGTCGACCGCTCACCTCAATCACCGGAGCGGCTTGACCATGACTTGCAAAATGATGAGCAAACCGTTGCGCATCGATCGTGGCCGATGTGATGATGAGCTTGAGATCTGGTCGCTTGGTAATCAGTTGTTTGAGATACCCCAGTAAGAAATCAATATTGAGACTGCGCTCATGGGCCTCATCAATGATGATGGTGTCGTATTTTTTAAGGAGGGGGTCGGCCTGGGTCTCCGCCAACAAAATCCCGTCGGTCATTAATTTGATCGACGCCTGGCTGCCGGTGCGATCGGCAAAGCGTACCTGGTAGCCCACATCTTCGCCTAAGGGTGTACCTAGCTCTTCTGCAATCCGTTTGGCTGTACTTGTGGCGGCAATACGACGTGGTTGAGTATGACCAATCAGTCCACCCTGATGGATTTTGCCTCGGCCCAAGGCTAGGCAAATTTTAGGGAGCTGGGTGGTTTTGCCTGAACCCGTTTCGCCGCACACAATGATCACAGGGCTTGCTAGTAAGGCTTGGGCGATCACCTCGCGCTGAGAGGAGACCGGCAAACTCTCTGGGAATGTGATGGGCTTGCCCCGCAACGGATGCCAAACGATCGCGCTCGACTCGCTCATACCAAACCCTTGACCTTGGTATTCAGGAATAGCTGTCCATCATTTATTTGGTATCTAAGCGCTTGCACCCTATAATTTTCGCATTATGTCCGCGCTTCCATCCTCATCCCATTCCGCTCACTTTCCCTTCGTTGGCTGGCTACGCGAAGTAGCGCCCTATATTCATGCCTTTCGTGAGAAAACGTTTGTCATTGCGTTTGCAGGTGAGCTAGCCCAAGACTTTGATCAACTCGAGAACTTAATTGAGGACATTGCCATGCTGCATGCCATGGGTATGCGCATTGTCTTAATTCATGGGATTCGACCCCAAATTGATGAGCAGTTGTCCTTGCGCAAGATTAAGAGTAAGTTTGGCAAAGGCCATATGAGCAGTTATCGGATTACCGATGCCCCAGCCCTCGAGTGTGTCAAAGAGGCTGCTGGTGAACTACGTTTGGATATTGAAGCCGCATTTAGTCGCGGGCTGCCAAATACACCAATGGCGGGCTCACGCATCTCAGTGATCTCAGGTAACTTCATTACCGCCATGCCGATCGGTGTGGTCGATGGTATCGACTACCTCCTCACCGGGCTCGTGCGTAAGGTGGATTCAGAGTCGATTCGGATGTCACTCAATAGCGGTAAGTTAGTACTGCTATCGCCACTCGGGTTCTCGCCAACTGGTCAAGCTTTTAATTTGTCGTTTGAGGATGTGGCTGCCGCTACCGCTGCGGCCCTCAAGGCCGATAAGCTGATGTTCTTAACCCCATTTCCAGGCTTGCAAGATAAGGAAGGCCATCTGGTCACCGAGCTATCAATTGCCCAGCTACAGCACTACCTACAGCTCTACCCTGACCTACCAAGCAATATGCGTAACTTCTTGAACACGGCCATGCGCGCGGTGCGCTCTGGTGTGAGCCGTGCACATTTCTTACCCTG
>JBEDHB010000116.1:0-4688 GCA_041174325.1 Pseudomonadota bacterium | reverse complement strand
TTTGTACTTTCCAATGGCCATGGGTCGATGTTGATCTATGCCTTACTGCATCTCACCGGCTATGCGGTCAGTATTGAAGATATTCAGAAGTTCCGACAGTTGCACAGTATCACTGCTGGCCACCCTGAAGTGGGCATCACACCCGGAGTGGAGACCACCACCGGTCCGCTTGGTCAGGGGCTTGCGAACGCGGTCGGAATGGCTTTAGCAGAGTCCCTCTTAGCCAAACGCTTTAATCGTCCCGGTCATCTCATCATTAATCACCACACCTATACCTTCTTGGGTGACGGATGCCTGATGGAGGGCGTGAGTCATGAGGCCTGCTCATTAGCTGGTGTTTGGGGCTTAAATAAACTAATTTGCTTTTATGACGACAACGGCATCTCGATTGACGGGCATGTCGATGGCTGGTTTCGAGACGATACCGCCAAGCGTTTTGAGGCTTATGGCTGGAATGTGATTGGCCCCATTGATGGTCACGATGCCAACGCAATCTCAAAAGCCATTGGGGAGGCGAAGAGCGAGTCTAAGCGACCTAGCTTGATTATTTGCAAAACCACAATTGGTTGGGGAGCCCCGAATATGGGCGGCACCCATGATGTGCATGGCGCTCCCCTGGGTGAGAAAGAAGCCCAAGCAACGCGCCAAGCATTGGGTTGGACTCACGCACCGTTTGTGATTCCGCCGCTGATCAAAGATGCATGGAGTGCGATTGCGGCAGGCAAAGTCAAACAAGCTGCATGGGATGAGGCGTTTGCAAACTACCAACGTGAATACCCCGAGCTTGCCAAAGAGTTGCTGCGCCGCGTTGGCGAGACTTTCCCCGAGGGTTGGGTCAATACCAAGTCGCAACTCTTTACCAGCATGAAAGCGATTGAGGCGCCGACCGCAAGTCGCAAGTCATCACAACAGGTTTTAGAGGTTTTGGTCCCAGCACTGCCAGAGATGTTGGGGGGTTCAGCGGATCTCACGGGGTCTAACCTAACCGCCGTCAAAGCCAGTGTGACCTGGCATCAAAAACCCGATCAAGTCGCTAACTATCTGTCATACGGCGTTCGCGAATTTGGTATGAGCGCCATCATGAATGGGATTGCATTACACAAAGGCTTTATCCCCTATGGCGGCACCTTCGCGGTATTCTCCGACTATGCTCGTAATGCCATGCGCATGAGTGCCCTTATGCACCAACGCGTGATTTATGTTCTTACCCACGACTCCATTGGTCTGGGTGAGGATGGGCCCACCCATCAACCGATTGAACACGCTGCTAGCTTGCGACTCATCCCGAACCTCGATCTCTGGCGGCCCTGTGATGGATTTGAAACCGCAGTCGCATGGACAGCAGCCATCGGGCGTACCGATGGACCCAGCGCACTTTTCTTATCGCGCCAAAATTTACCCCAACTCACCCAAGCGATCACCGAAGCCCAGGTATTGAAGGGCGGTTATGTCTTATCCGACTCTTCCAACCCAGAAGTCGTTCTGATTGCAACCGGCTCCGAAGTGAGTCTAGCGATGCAAGCCCAAGCACTCTTACGCACGAAAGGTAAGTCGGTGCGAGTGGTGTCCATGCCATGCACCTCGACATTTGATCGTCAGTCTCGCCAGTGGCAAGACGAGGTCTTGCTCAAGGGTGTACGACGGATTGCGATTGAAGCCGGACAGGGTGATCTCTGGTGGAAGTATGTCGGCTTAGATGGTGCCGTGGTTGGCATTAATCGGTTTGGAGAATCAGCGCCTGCCCCAGCGGTTTATCAAGCCTTAGGCATCACTGTTGACCGTATTGTTGAACTTGTTTTGTCATAGAGGAAAAAATGGCCTTAATTTCATTAAGACAGCTTTTAGATCACGCCGCTGAGCATCATTACGGACTGCCAGCATTCAATGTTAACAATATGGAACAGATCCATGCCATCATGCAGGCCGCTGATCAACTCGATAGCCCTGTGATTTTGCAGGCTTCGGCAGGCGCACGCAAATATGCGGGCGAGCCATTCCTGCGCATGTTAGTTCTTGCAGCGGTTGAGCAGTACCCGCACATTCCGATTTGCATGCATCAGGACCATGGTGCATCACCCGCGGTCTGCCAAGCATCGATTCGTAGCGGATTCTCTAGCGTGATGATGGATGGTTCCCTCAAAGAAGACGCAAAGACCCCAGCCGATTTTGCTTATAACGTGGATGTAACCCGTCGGGTTGTGGATATGGCGCATGCGGTTGGTGTCTCGGTTGAGGGTGAACTTGGCTGCTTGGGTTCTTTGGAAACCGGACAAGCGGGCGATGAGGATGGTAGTGGCGCTGAAGGCGTGCTCGATCACTCGCAACTCCTCACAGACCCAGACGAAGCAGCTGAGTTCGTCGCCCAGACGCAAGTGGATGCACTGGCTATTGCCATTGGCACGAGTCATGGTGCGTATAAGTTCACGAGACCCCCGACCGGCGATATTTTGGCGATTGACCGCATTAAGGCCATCAATCAACGGATTCCGAATACGCATTTAGTGATGCACGGATCATCGAGTGTGCCGCAAGAGTGGTTAGCGATTATTCGTGAACATGGCGGCACTATTAAAGAGACCTATGGTGTGCCAGTAGAGGAGATCGTTGAAGGAATTAAGCATGGGGTGCGCAAAATTAATATCGATACTGATATTCGTTTGGCGATGACTGGTGCGATACGGAAATTTTTCTCAGAACACCCAGAAGAGTTTGATCCACGGGCTTTCCTCAAAGTAGCCACAGCGGCTGCCAAAGGCATTTGTGAGGCGCGCTTTAAATCCTTTGGATGTGCTGGGCAAGCAAGCAAGATTAAGGTGATCCCCCTAGAAAAAATGGCAGCCCGCTACGCCAAGGGAGAACTAAAAGCCGTCGTGCAGTAATGATTGAGTTAAGAGAGTAAAAATAACAAAGAGGAAAAGATGACGATCCGAGTTGCAATTAATGGATATGGCCGCATTGGCCGCATGGTGTTGCGTGCTCTTTATGAAGAGGCGATGTTGCAGAACAAAAAACGTGACATCCAAATTGTCGCAATTAATGCGATGGGTGATATTGATATCAATGCGCATCTCACCCAATATGACTCAGCCCATGGCCGCTTTCCTGGAACGGTAAGTGTCGATGGTGATTACATGGTGGTGAATGGTGATCGGATCCGGATGTATTCGACCCGTAATCCACTAGAAACCCCATGGGGCAAAGAGGGTGTTGATTTGGTGCTCGAGTGTTCCGGCAAGTTCACCTCTAAAGAAAAAGCGATGGTGCATATTCAGCAGGGTGCCAAGAAGGTGTTGATCTCGGCCCCTGGTGAAAAGGATGTGGATGCCACGATTGTGTATGGTGTAAATGAGAAGGTACTGAAACCCAACGATGTGGTGGTCTCTAATGCAAGCTGCACCACGAATTGCTTAGCGCCACTCGTCAAGCCACTACTCGAGAAGATTGGGATTGAATCAGGTTTGATGACCACGATTCATGCCTTTACCAATGATCAAGTTCTTACCGATGTGTATCACAAAGATAAGCGTCGAGCGCGCTCAGCCGTAAGCAGCATGATCCCTACCAAAACTGGCGCCGCAAAAGCGGTTGGTTTAGTTCTTCCCGAACTTGCTGGTCGCTTCGATGGCTTTGCCATGCGCGTTCCCACCATCAATGTGTCAGTCGTTGACCTTACCTTTATTGCCAAGCGTCCCACCTCGGTTGATGAGGTTCATCAAATACTGAAGGCGGCGAGTGAGCATGAGCTCAAAGGCATTTTGGGCTTTAATACCTTACCCTTGGTATCGATTGACTTTAATCATGACCCCCGGCCCAGTATTTATGACGCTTCACAAACGCGCGTTTCTAGCGATGGTAAGTTGGTCAAGGTTTTGGCTTGGTATGACAATGAATGGGGCTACTCTGTACAAATGCTCAATGCAGCAGAAGCATTAATGGCGGCATAAGGTATTGGCCAGTCGACCCCTTATCCGAAGACAGCAAGACCCCGATTCGGCCTTGGTTGACGATATTCGTCTGCTTGGGCGCATCCTGGGAGATGTAATTCGGGAACAAGAGGGCGTTGCAATATTCAATTTAATTGAGCAGATTCGGGTCCTATCGGTCCGGTTTCATCGCCATGGTGATGAGAATGCGAATAAAGAGCTCAAAAAGCTTTTAAAAGGATTAAGTGCGGATGATGCGGTGAAGGTCATTCGAGCCTTTACCTACTTCAGTCACTTGGCAAATTTAGCAGAGGATCGTCATCAACTGCGACGCCAATCCGCCCAAGAGCGCATTGCTAGCCAACAGCCCGGCAGTATCGATTTGGCCTTGGCGCGGATTCATGCGGCGGGTATTAGTAACGCAACCATCGTCAAAACTCTCACTGATAGTTATTTGTCACCCGTACTAACCGCACACCCGACCGAGGTGCAGCGCAAGAGTATTTTGGATGCGGAGCGCAGCATTGCTCAACTATTGTTAAACCGTGATCAGATTAAAGATCGGGCTAAAGCCTATCAGCTAAAAAAAGATCTGCTATGTGAGCGTGAGCTTTTGGATAACGAGTCACAGATTAAAGCGCGTGTGATTCAGTTATGGCAAACCCGCTTATTGCGCTACACCAAATTAAAGGTTGCTGATGAAATTGAAAATGCCTTAAGTTATTACGAGGCTACTTTCTTGCGTGAGATCCCAAAGCTCTATGC
>JBEDHB010000115.1:0-4735 GCA_041174325.1 Pseudomonadota bacterium | reverse complement strand
GCATACCAATATTAGTTACGCCCGCAATCCCTACAACACCAATTACCCAATCAGCGGGACTTATAGCCCATACCAAATTAATTTAGTATCAGGCTCCATTGCCCCTGTTTGGATTGTGAACTCGTGGCTCAAGCTTGCCTTAGATATTGGCAGTTCGATTGATACCTCTACCAATGCCGCGGCAGTGAATGATTACGGAATGGTAGCTGCAATATTCTCGATTAATAAGAATGTGGATATTGGGCTGTCTTATCTGCAGAGCAGCACCACGCCCAATAATGCGTGGACCAGCAAAGGGATTACATCCAACCGAACTGAGGTTGGGGTGACTTGGCGTTTTTGAGGGTGTTATAAGAATTACAAGAGAAAAGTGGTCGGAGTACAAGGATTCGAACCTTGGACCCCCTGCTCCCAAAGCAGGTGCGCTACCAGGCTGCGCTACACTCCGACAGATCCCTATTATAGCCTGACTGGGTTCTAAACGCCCTCCTACATTAGGGGGGGCTTGACAGCTCCGGTAGTATTGATGGTATGCCTTCCTTATTGCACCCTCGTCTCACTAACAAAGATACCCCAGCAATCAAGCGTTGGGTAATGCTTGGCTTGGTGCTATTGAGCCTCTTAACCACGCAATGGCTTGGGTTGGTTCACCAGATTAGGCATCAAGAATTTAAACCCTCGGCAACCCAAGAAGCCCATAACTCCGATGCCAGTTGCGAGAGCCATGATCACACCTTGTTTGCATTTTTGGGTCATGAAGAAGGTTCGGTTGAATGCCAACTCGTTGATGCAATCACGCTCGCAGGTCTAATTACTAGCAGTCCGATTCAGTTAGCTGTTCCGAACTCATTTAGCCAATCTCTGGTTGGCTTTATGACTCAAGTTAGTGCTTCTCGCACTCACGAGCCCTATCAATCGCGGGCACCCCCACTTCCCATCCTCTAATCCCCCAACGTAAATCGGTCTTCGCTTGAAGACGGATTTGGATGATTAAACGGCTTGACCTGGTTTACTGGGTCATCCCCCATTTGGATGAATCGATCATGAATCTGACGTACTCGGCAATCGCTACGCGGCGATCAGCTCTCTGGCTTGTAGCAACAGCCGCATTTAGCAGCACCGCAACAGCACAACAAAATCCCATGCAAATTGATGTTACGGGCTCCCGTGAATCAGCAACTAGTATTTTGACCCCCACCAAAATCCTGCAAGGCAATGAGCTGCAAGATAAGTTAGGTACCACCTTAGGTGCCACAATCGGTAATGAACTCGGTGTATCCCAAACGGGTTACGGTCTTGGTGCATCACGTCCTGTGATGCGCGGTCTTGAAGGGGCGCGGGTACAGATCTTACAAAACGGTCTGTCGGTTGGTGACGTCTCCGCAATCTCCGCAGATCACGCGGTAGCTAGTCCAGTGGCGAACGCCCGACAGATTGAGATTTTGAGAGGGGCTGCTGCCCTGCTCTATGGCTCAGGCTCTAGTGGTGGTTTGGTCAACATCATTAATGATCGGATCCTGACCACCTTACCTGATAAGCCAACGGGTGTAGTGAACACGAGCTATGACACGGTCAGCAATGGTCGAGCAGCTTCTGGCGTGATTGAGGGCTCAGTCGGATCGGTCGCAGTTCATGTGGATACAGCCATCAATAACAATCAGAACTATCGCATTCCTGGGAATTCTACCCAAGGCGGTCCGAATCAGGTGTGGGGTGTACCTCCATCTGATGAACCCTTTGCCAACTACACCGGTAAATTGCCCAACTCCTTTAATAACCAAAATAATTTAGGCGTGGGTGCTTCATATATTGGTAAATCGGGATATACGGGGATCTCGGTTGAGCGTTTAAATAATAACTACGGCATTCCAACACCTGAGGGTGGATTTATTAATCAATCTCAAAATCGATACGATCTCCAACACCAAACTCGCGATCCATTTGCAGGGTTCTCCTCCATTAAATTCAGCGCAGCGAATGGAAACTATAACCACACTGAATTTAAAACTTCTGGCGAGGCGGCGGCGGTTTGGAAAAATATTGCCAATGAAGCACGACTTGAGCTTGCACATAAAGCGATCATGGGCTGGAGAGGCACCTTTGGGGCACAGCTGACCCGGTCTTCGGTTGAGGCAACTGAAGTCGAAACCGGTAGCTATGCCATCTTGCCATCGACCAAAACTAACTCGAACGCACTCTTTTGGATTGAAGAAGGAAGATGGGGAGCGCTCCAAGGTAATTTGGGCTTACGCTACGATTTGGTCTCACAGAACCCGAATCTTGCAACCGAGTTCGAAAATCCTCCTTATTCAGCCCCAAGCGCGCCGGTAGCGCCGAGTTTGCAAAACCGTAACTTTAATCTCTTGTCATACTCTGCGGGAGGTCTTTGGAACTTTGCAAATGGCTTTGGCACGGGTTTGTCTTACACGGTCTCGCAGCGCGCTCCAAGTGCTCAAGAGCTCTACTCCTATGGCATTCACGAAGCGACAGCTACTTTTGCAGTGGGTGACTCGAATCTGAATAAAGAGACTTCCCACAACTTAGAGCTGAATCTTCAAAAAACAATAGGCAAGGTTCGCGGTAAGCTAAACGTGTATCTCAACAAATTCAATAACTACATCTATGGATACTATGTACCTGGCCAATCAGCAGGTGAGGATGCTGATGAAGCCTTTAGCGTCGTTCAAGCCCAACAAGCCGCTGCCACCATCAAGGGGGCTGAGGGTGAGTTGACCTACAACTGGGGGAATGTGGGCGGTGGTGCACGTTTGTTTGCCGATGCGTCGCAAGGCAGCTTTGATGCAGGAGGTAATTTACCACTGCAACCTGCTCCTCGGATTGGTGTACAGGTGGCGCATCAGAAGAATGGTTGGTTAGCCAATGCCAGTTATACCTATAGCTTTGCGCAAAATCGTCTTGCTGATTGGGAAGTTGGGCCTACTCCAAGCTATAACCTCTTGAATGCCGGTTTATCGTATACCGAGAAGGTCAATAAGGTCCGCTGGACAGGTTATATGATGCTCAGAAACATTCTGAATGATGAGATTCGTTATGCGACAACGCCAATGGCAGTTCGTTTATACGCTCCCCAACCTGGCCGCAGTTTGATGGTGGGCGTTCGAGCTAACTTCTAGAGGCCTCAATCATGGATCGCACCTGGGTCTCGCAATATTGAGCAAGGTCCTTGCGATCCAGATCGATTGCTGGGCTTGGAGCAAAGATCAGTTCGACAGTGATGGCTTTGGCTCTAAGCATCTTGGCAATTGAATCAATTAAGGTCATCTCGCCAATGAAGGCAGTGGCATCGCTATATTCCTGATGCTCGTTGCGATACCGAATGGCCATCGGGAAGGTTTGTACTTGGGTTTGTGCAGCCGATTCAAAGAGATTGGTTTTGAATGAGAGGACTCGATCTCCTGACGTTGAGGTCCCCTCTGGGAAGATGCAAATCGGCTCTGTGGGAAGGAGATGCTCCAGTTGTTTAGCAATCGCTTTGCCGTGACGTTTGTTATCTCGGCGAATAAATAAAGTTCCGGTTTGCCTGGCCATCCAACCAAAGATAGGCCAACCGGCCACCTCGGACTTTGCAACAAAGCGGCATGGCAAGAAGGACTGAATACTGGCGATGTCAATCCATGAGATATGGTTAGCGGCAATCAGATAACCCCCGCTCTTGGGTAAATGCTCTGCATGCATAACCCTCAATTTAAGCTTAAAGAGCTTTAACAGTTGCTTCGACCAAGTTTGAATATGATGTTTTTTTCTGGCTTCTTGTGCAAACGGAAAAACCGTAATTAGGATGAATGCACCTTTGATCACGTGAGCGATGATTCGTAAGACGGGCCAGAGTAAGAGTCGGGATGAATATGCCATAGTTCAGATAATAAAGGGGTATGCTTTGGCGCTTGTCATCAAAATGGCAGTAAAGCGTCATCATGAATTCATTCGTTTTTTCTCAAGCCTCTAGGAGTTGGTTATCCCTAGAAGGCGCTGATGATCTGCTTCTTAATGATGGTACTGGTCATTGAACTGCTGAACTCGAGTGTAGAGGCCGCCATCGACCAGATCTCGTTTGAGCACCATGACCTCTCTAAGCGGGCCAAGGATTTTGGCTCTGCCGCTGTGATGCTGGCTCTATTCATTGCCTTGGTGATCTGGGCGGCCGTCCTCTATCAAGAATTTATTCATTAAAAACAGATACTTATGTTTCTGTTACCCATGCCTTATTCCTGTAATATATGCCCTATAGGATCGGGCTATCAACATAGGAGCCGTGATGCCTGATATCCCAAATCCTTTTTCGCCCTTGGACAACTTATTTATTGCAACGAAACGTCATGCGAACGTATCAATTTCTACAAAGCCCTGGGCGGATAAATTGAATCCCCTCAAGAAGTTCTTTGGCAAAAAGCCCGAGGCCACTAAGGGTGAGCCCAAATCTGAGACGCCCTCATCCAAGACTGGATTAGAAAATGTTCCTCAGCTCTTAGGCAAACCCAAGCGCGCCCCGTTCAAGATCTCGTGGGCCATCAATCATGAAGAGATCAAAGAAGCGCAGCGCCTGCGTTACAAAGTATTTGCTGAAGAAATGGGGGCACGCCTCCCTGCGAATGAAGAAGGTCTTGATATCGATGAGTTTGATCCCTTCTGCGATCATTTGTTGATCCGTGACCCAAAGACCTTGCGCGTGATTGGCACCTACCGTGTCCTGCCACCCCATAAAGCGATGCAACTC
>JBEDHB010000114.1:0-4744 GCA_041174325.1 Pseudomonadota bacterium | reverse complement strand
CCGCAAACCTACCCGCTGTATGTCATTGTTGAGCATTGTTTTCGGCAGATTAGCCAGCCCTTCTAAGCCGTAGGTCGCAGGTTCGAACACGAAGTATCGCCGGACCCACTCCTGCTGGGCAGGCCACTCCAAAAAAACAAATGGGGGAAATCATCCCCCATTCAATCAGTTACTTAGTATTAATTTATTGAATACCCATGATCTTCTTAGCGTCTGCTAAGGATTGCATGGATTCCGTGTGTTGACCAGCCTTATGCTGCTCTTCACCCTTAGCACGAAGTTCTTTTACCTTGGTTGCGTCTTGGGCACTTAGTTTAGTAGTGGGCATAGCGGCATCAATTTTTTTCATCTCACCAGGACAGCCATGAGCTAGGGCAAGACCAGAAACAGCCAGTAGGGCAGTTGATACAAGTAGTTTTTTCATAAAGATCTCCTAATAGATATGACTCTTAAAAGCTTAGTTGAATTTTTAATAATTTGCTGAATTCTTATTCCCACAGTCCAATTACTGATTTGGTTACGACAGATTAATTAAGTGCATCAATAGGGTGTCTGTTAATGCACCATTTACAAGCAATCAGCACCATAACAGTACACAAAATTAATCCCTGTTCTATATAAATCAATCACTTAAGGGGTGGCATGCTTCTTGCATGTATACAAGTAAGTACACCAGTTTGTTTCTTAGCTCGGTTACGAACTTAACTTTAGGAGGATTGACCATGGCTTCATTTTCGTTAGGACGTCGTAAGGTATTGGGATATGGTGCGATTGGGGCAGCTGCCGCTGTATTGCCATCCATTGCAAGCGCATCGGAGAAGATACTCATTGGGTATTGGCCAATTGCCAGCGGATTACCCTTTTATGTGGCACT
This sequence comes from Pseudomonadota bacterium, assembly GCA_041174325.1. Classification (GTDB taxonomy): domain Bacteria; phylum Pseudomonadota; class Gammaproteobacteria; order Burkholderiales; family Burkholderiaceae; genus Polynucleobacter. Next base: position 3,870 of record JBEDHB010000114.1, on the reverse strand, counting down.
TGAAAAAGGCTACTTCAAAGAAGTTGGTTTAAATGTAGAAGGCGTGAAGTTTGCAAATCCCTCGCAAGTAGTCGAGGCGATGATTGCTGGTCGAATTCAAGGATCTGCTAATGGAACAGCGTCGGCCGCTCTTGCGCTGGGAGAAATCGCCTCGCCAGGACTTTTTCAAATTGTGTGCTCAAACCCATCCAATCAGAAGTTTGTGTTGGACGAGTTTTTGGTCTCCATAAAAAGTACGGCTAAGTCAATTCGTGATTTGAAGGGTGCCAAGATTGCTTGTGGTCCCGGAATTCAAAACGTAACCTTGACCAAAATTATTCTTGAAAAAAATGGCCTTGGCGAGATTCAGCCGATTGAATTACCCGTAGGTCAGCACGTAGCAGCAATTGCAGCCGGACAGATTGATGCTGTTTACACATTAGAGCCTACTGGCACCATCGGTCGGGTTAAAGGTGAAACCCGTATTTTAGAAACTGGCGTGATCTCGAAATACGTATTAGGCAATGCCGATGCTCCATGGTTTGGCGGTTCGGCATCGCTCGTGAATACCTTCATTAAGGCTCGTCCTGCGGATGTTAAAAAATACGTGCAGGCCTATGCAAAAGGCGTTGATTTTGTGCGCAAGAATCCGGAAGAATCCCGTAAATCCCTTGACGGATTTACCGCAATTGATGAAACCATTGTCAAAGAAGTGCCGCTTGCTAATTTTGTGATGTACAACGAATTTAAGCCAAGCGATATTGATTTCTTCCAAAAATTCTTTGATGTCTTTACCGAACGCAAAATCTTTAGCAAAAAAGTGGATGTGAAGTCACTTATTTACAAGGGCTAATAATGTTGAAAAATCTGCGATTGCAAGCGTTTTTGCCGATTGTTGGTCCCATCGCGCTTTTGCTGGTGTGGGAACTTGCAATCACAGCCAAATGGGTAAAGCCCGTATTGCTCCCACCCCCTGGGGAAACCTTGGGGTATTTGGGGCAATCCATTATGAGCGGTGCCATCTATGGTGACTTTGTGGCAACGCTCAAAAGAACCATGTACTCCTTCTTTTTAGCCACTGTAGTGGGTGTGCCATTAGGGATTGCGCTTGGAAGTAATGAAAAAATCTATCGAAGCGTAGAGTTTTTGATTGATTTCTTTCGCTCCACCCCATCATCGGCATTAATCCCATTATTTCTCCTTATTTTTGGAATTACGGATGTGAATAAGATCGCAATCGCGACCTTTGCAGCAGTGCTATTGATTATCTTTAATAGCGCTTATGGGGTGATGAATGCTAAAAAGACCCGCGTGAATGCCGCAATCACGATGGGTATTCCAAAGCGATTTATTTTTAAAGATGTTCTATTCATGGAAAGCTTGCCGCAAACCTTTGTGGGTTTGCGAACGGGCGTATCAATGGCCTTGGTAATTGTGATTGTGGCCGAGATGTTTATTGGCTCGACCGATGGATTGGGTCATCGCATCATTGACGCCCAACAAGTCTTTAACGTCAAAGAGATGTACGGTTCAATCCTGATTACCGGAGCATTGGGGTACGGATTAAATCTTCTTTTCTTGTTAGTAGAAAAACGAATTGTTCACTGGAGTGGAAAAGCATGACAACCGTATTAGATCTCCCAGCCGAAGCTGGTACCCACGTCACCATTCGAGGTTTGGATAAATCCTTTGGTGGGGCGGTGCTTTATAAAGACTTTAATCTTGATATTCCAAAGGGAAAAATCGTATCGATCTTTGGTCCCAATGGCTGTGGAAAATCCACCTTGATCAACATGATTTCTGGCCTGATGCCCATCGATGCCGGAGAGATTTTGTTTGAAGGAAAGTCCTTGGCGCAAACTACTATTGGCTATGTCTTTCAAAACTACCGCGATGCGTTGTTTCCGTGGATGAGCGCTTGGGACAATATCGCCTACCCAATTAAACGCAGTGGGAAAAGTAAGGAAGAAGTTAAAAATCGGGTCGAAGAGCTTATTGCTTTATTTGAGATCAAATTTAATTTGCATTTATACCCGTATGAATTATCGGGCGGCCAGCAGCAAACGGTTTCCATCATGCGCGCTTTAGCAATGAAGCCCGAGATTTTATTTCTGGATGAACCATTTTCAGCGCTTGATTTTGAGATGACGCTTTTTATCCGAACCAAACTCCAAGAAGCCAATCTCTCCACTGGCGTCACCATGATGATCGTATCGCACGATCTTGAGGATGCCGTGTTTTTAGCCGATAAGATTTTGTTATTAACCCGCAGGCCAACTCGAATCTCAGAATTTATGAGTTTTGATATGGCTAAGCCGCGCGCTCCTGAGTCAGTGAGTGACCCCGAGTTCATTAAAACAAAATCCCATGCTTTAGAGGTATTCCAACGGGAGATGCGAGCATGACTATCATGCAACTATTAGAGCAATACCGTAGCGAAAGTCTAGTACCGCAAAAATACTTGGTGGAGCTTTTGGCCAAATTGAGGCGTGATCAAGAATCAGCTCCAGACCCAGCTTGGATTTGTCTAGCTAATAATCAACAACTCATAGAACAGCTTGTTGGTTTGGAAGGAAAGCGGGCTGATGATTTGCCTTTATATGGCGTTCCATTTGCCATTAAAGACAATATTGATGTAGCTGGATGGATCACGACTGTGGGTTGCCCAGACTTTGCGTATGAAGCTAAAACGACGGCCACTTCGGTGCAGAAGTTATTGGATGCAGGTGCCGTTTTGATCGGTAAAACCAATTTGGATCAATTTGCAACTGGTTTGGTTGGAACGCGATCGCCTTATGGAATAGTACCCAATCCCTTTAATCCAAAATTCGTGAGCGGGGGATCAAGCTCTGGTTCGGGATCGGTTGTATCCCGCGGTTTAGTGCTATTTAGTTTAGGGACTGACACCGCAGGTTCTGGTCGTATTCCTGCTGCATTTACCAATACGGTGGGTACCAAACCCACACCTGGCTATATGAGTACTGAGGGTGTTTATCCAGCCTGTAAAACCATTGACTGTATCTCAATTTTTACGCTCACAGCCTCTGATGCCACAATTGTTTTAGATGTGATGAGGGCTACAAATCATGATCGCACCCATGAGGCGCAATACCACCCTGAGCCTAAATTGACCTATCAATTTCCAAAACCGATTCGGGTTGGCATTCCCAAGGCAGCTGATTTTCTGGATAACACTGAATACCCAAAACTCTTTGCGAATGCCTTAAATAAACTAAAAGGCATGGGGTATCCGATCGTGGAGGTGGACATCACCCCGTTTGTAAAAGCTGGAAAACTACTCTATGAGGGCCCATGGGTTGCCGAGCGCTACGCAGTTATTGAAGACTTTCTTAAAAAGAATCCAAATTCAATGGATCCAAGCGTAAAACAAATCATTGAGAGCGGCGCAAACTATACTGCTGCCCAAGGATTTCGGGCAACGTATCAACTCAAAGAATTAGAAACCCTATGTCAACAAGTCTGGGCCCAATGCGATTTAATTGTTGTTCCCAGTGCGCCTCGGCATCCAACCATTAAAGAACTTAGTGAAGAACCTATTTTGCGTAACAGCGAATTGGGGATGTATACCAACTATGTCAATTTAATGCGTCTAGCTGCCATAGCCGTTCCGGCAGACTTTACAGCAAGTGGTATGCCATTTGGTGTGACATTGATCGGGCAAGGAGGATCTGATTTTGCGCTACTTGATTTTGCTTCCCAATGGCAGCAATTGACGCAACTGCCGCTTGGAAAACTCAATATGAAGCCATCTGAACAGTATTTGAGGATTGCAAAACCCAAAAGCTCCAGTACTCGTTTAGCGGTTGTGGGCGCTCATTTAAAGGGTATGCCGTTGCATTCTCAGTTGGTTGAACGTAATGCCCGTTTTAT
>JBEDHB010000113.1:0-4749 GCA_041174325.1 Pseudomonadota bacterium | reverse complement strand
ACCACGTTCTAGAAATCATCGATATACCTTACCAATAAACGATCCAAAAACAAAGCCCCCAGACGAGCTGAGGGCAGAATTTGGTGGCGAATCAGGGATTTGAACCCCGGACCTGCGGATTATGATTCCGTCGCTCTAACCAGCTGAGCTAATTCGCCGAACTGTGAATTGTAGCAAATTGGGGGTGGTGCTGTGTGAATGTGGGCAACTGTGCTCGCTCTACCTAATCGCTTGAACCGTTATAGCTACGGGCTTAAATTCTGTTTGACTAAGGTTACTGACATGCATGTCGGCTCTAGCGGTCCATTCATTCTCTCGGTGTTGGTCTACGGATCCCCTTTATCATTTAAAAGTAAAGGAGCGAAATTTGTGAAGAGGATGATTCTAATTTCCCTGATGGTCAATGTGTTGGTCTTGATACCAGTCTGCATTGGTCTTATGTGGGATTTACCTCGAATTTCAAGTGTATATGGACCGTACAGTCCTGCTAGAGGAATTCTGCTATCGGTTTATGGCGCAATACTCTTAGTCTCGATTCTGCTTCTTTTCAAGCCAGTACCAAAATTTGTGGCACCAGTGTTACTAGTTCAAGTACTCTACAAATTAACGACGCCATTTACAGTGGACAGCTTTACAAATCCTGTGGTGATTAGTAATTTGTTAGTAGCTATGTTACACCTGATAACCTTGTATGTAATCCTTCGAACAACTCGGGGCAAGGAATTTGATGTTGTCAAAAGTTAGTCAAACCCTTTTTATGCAATGTCGTTTAAAACGACAGGTATAGTTAAAGGGTAATAGCTACTTATTACGCAATGACTTATTAGGTCTTAAATGAAGAAATTAACTATCTTAGTTTTGAGTGGCTTATTACTGATTTCAACATCAGCAAGCGCTCAGCTTCTCGACGCAATCCGTGGTCACGCACAAGATCTTAAATCACGCTTTGAGAGTAATCAAAAAGTCGAAGGCGATATTCTTAAACGAGGGCAGATTGATAAAAATGCAAAGGGTCAAGATTTAATACATAACTCCTCTGGTGAGTGGACCTTAGTTAAAGTTGGTGATCAGTTATTTTTACAATCAAGCGAAAACTTTAGATCCAGTCCAGGGCCAGACTATCATATCTATATCAGTAACAAACCCGCAATCAAAGATAATGATGAGTTTAGTAGCCAACAGGTTGAAGTCAGCCGAATTAAAAAACCTAATGGTGCCGCATTCTATCTCCTAAAGACCCAAAACCCTGAAGATGTAAACAGCGTACTGATTTGGTGTAAGCAGTTCAAAGAGTACATCGGATCTGCTGACTTACTTCCGGTAAAGTAGGTCAGATTTTTCTCTCCAAATTTAATTGTTTGAACGGTAAAAGGTTGTCATGAAAATTTTAATAGTTGGTGCAGGCGGTATTGGTGGTTTCTTCGGCGCCAAACTTCTGCAGGCAGGTGCAGATATTACCTTTTTACTGCGCGATAAGCGTCATCAGCATATCCAGTCACAGGGACTTACCGTGGAGACGCCCAAGGGTAACTTTACTGTTCATCCCAAGTCACTAATGTCTAATCAGCTTGAGCCTATATATGACTTAATCATCTTAGCTCCAAAGGCATTTGACTTGAATGATTCATTAAAGTCATTGGAAAAGGCGGGTACTCAAGGGGTTTTATTACCATTCTTAAATGGCCTTTCACATATGGATTCTTTGGATCAACGGTTTGGAAAGGCAAGGGTAATGGGCGGGGTAGCGCATATTGCCGCCATGATCACCGATACCGGGGCTGTCAAGCAATTAACTGATTTAAACATGCTCACGATTGGATCTCGAGCACTTGAGCATGAGGCATTAGCTCAAGGATTCTTTGCGCTATGCCGTCAAGCGGATTTCAATAGTGTTTACAGTGAAACTATTGATCAGGTTCTTTGGGATAAGTGGGTTTTCTTGGCCACTTTAGCGGGTATGACGACATTGTGTCGGGGATCAGTGGGTGATATTGCGGCCACCCCCTATGGCCGACAATTAGCACAATTGATGTATGAAGAGTGTTGCTCTATTGCGAAGGCGTGTGGTTATCCGATTGGTGATACACCCAGGTCTAAGGCTATCGAGATGCTGACCCAGGTGGGCTCATCCTTTACTGCTTCGATGCTACGAGATTTGTTATCTGGTCAACGAACTGAGCATGAACATATTTTGGGGCAGTTGATTAAAAAAGGTGAGCAAAATGGCATGGACTGCCAGCTTCTCAAGATGGCATATACCCAAATTGTTGTTGCACAGATTAAGAAACCCTGATCAATTCCGTCCCGGGCCACCAAACTCAAATAATGCCCTGCTTCGTGCGGGGCATTTTCTTTTGGTCGCGCGGATGAGATGGCCACTTGACAAAACGTACGCTTTTACGTACTATACCGAAAAGGGTGAAATCATGACCACATTAACCGCAAGCGAAGCTCGAGCAAGTCTCTACCGTTTGATTGATCAAGCCGCTGAGTCACACAAGCCAGTACTTATATCAGGCAAGCGCAGTAATGCCGTTTTGATTTCTGAAGAGGATTGGAGCGCGATTCAGGAAACACTCTATCTATTATCTATTCCAGGGATGCGTGAGTCTATTAAGGAATCGATGGCTGAGCCTTTGGCGAAGAGTAAAAGGACATTAAAGTGGTAACTTGGAATTTAGTCTATTCCAAGTTTGCCCTAAAAGATGCCAAAAAACTCTCAGCCGCTGGATTTAGAGATAAAGCACAAACTTTATTGGATCTATTGGAAGTAGATCCGTTTCAAAATCCACCGCCGTACGAAAAGTTAGTAGGGGATTTAAAGGGTGCTTATTCTCGTAGAATCAATATTCAACATCGTTTGGTTTATGAGGTTTTTCGTAAAGAGAAGACTGTTCGCGTTTTGAGGATGTGGACTCACTACGATTAATTCATTGTGTAAAACGATTGACAAATTTCGAGAAACTGGAAGCACATGATTCCGTCGCTCTAACCAGCTGAGCTAATTCGCCGAATTGTGAATCATAAGGGCAAAAAATCTTGAGAGCTAGATAGTGATGGGCATGGCAGTGGGGCTGAGAAACGTGTCGTTTAAAACGACTCTATAGAGGGAGCAGCAACCACTGTTTTGGAATAAAAAGTTGTATTAAATCAAGCTCACAAAAGCTACACAATCACAGCTTTTGTGAACTAGAAGAATGGAACCTTAGTTTTTTGGGCAAGCATTCGCAAGTGACTTGCCTGCTACGCGATCCTTCACCCATGATAGATAGAACGGTTTAGAGGATCCAGGGGTGGTGAAGTGTGATTGCTCGCCAGGCAATTGCATTCTTCCAACGTTGCCACCCAGCTTACACATTTGCTCTTGATAAAGCTTGTGCATCATCGGTGGGACAGCCGTATCTTTTGATCCAAAGTAGATCTGAACGGGGGCGACGGGTTTAACTACGGGAACGCCTCCTTTTTGCATCGCCTGCGCCCATGCCACGGTATTGGCGGGCGTTTGCTTTAATAAGCTTGCATAGCTCGTACCATAGTTGAAGTTAAAGGTATCGCTAGCTGCATGCATACACTTGTTGTTATAGATCTCATTGGCAACCTTTACACCCTCGTCCGTAAAGATGTCAGATAACTTTAGATTGGGAAAGGCCGCTTGAGTTCCCCAATAGTACATCGTTGCATGAGTGAAATTGAAGACATTATCTAAGAACATTTTTTGAGAGCTTTGGAAGTATTTATCTGCCGCCGCTTGATCCAGTTTTCCTGCTGGCGCAAGAATCGAAATATCTTGAGGTGCTAAGGCAACAAAACCAATAATATCGATATTGTCTGCAACCGTACCGGTTTGCTTAATGTATTCAGGCATGCCCGCTAAAGCAATTGTTGCTCCCCCACCTTGCGACCATCCATAAACGAGAGTTTTCTTACCGGCGCCTGTTTCCTTCATCGAGATCGCAGCGCGAGCAGCATTGAGTGTGTCCATCGCATTCGTTGCAGCAACGCTGTACTGATGTCTGCCTCCACCGCCTAAACCTTGGTAATCGGTTGCAACCAACACATAACCTTCTTTAATAAATTCTTCTATTGCAGGAATTCCATAATCGGTCCATGAGTTACCACCCACTAAAAAATATTCGTTTAATGGAGCGGCCGGATTAATGACTTGCGATGGACCACAGTTTTGTGCTGAACCGGTTGTGCCGTGTGCCCAGGACATCACTGGGCGTCCACCGGCTGGAGCTTGTCCCACTGGCGCCACTACCAGACCAGTAGAAATCGTCTTTCGTCCCGCAATGTCGGACGAGATATAAGCAATTCTCCAAGCCTGCGCACCCTTTACAGAGGTTGCAATTGACTCTTGTTTAATCACTTGCCCTAATTTACCCTGAGGCGTCATCTTCATGACATCAGCATAAAAAGGTTGCATTGGGGGGTCGGCGCGCACGATGCCAATATTGAGTCCACAAATTAAGCCCGCAAGGATGGTTAAAAGTTTTTTATTCATAAGTACCTTTAGTAAATTCAATCGATAAAAGTTAAGCAGGAATATTTGCTTTGTAAACATGATTTTGTAATGCGATTGGAACTGGCTGACTCTCTGATGCGGGAATCATTACCTCGATGTACGAGGCACCATCAAACGAATTGATCCTTTCAATTGCTTGATCGAGTTCTGCAACGGTTGTCACTTTAGTGCAAAACCAGTCATGACAACCCATGACGGCCGGTAACTGAGAGTAATTCCAATTT
>JBEDHB010000112.1:0-4784 GCA_041174325.1 Pseudomonadota bacterium | reverse complement strand
AATCATCTGCGCGATCTCATCGGGCTTACTCATATCAGCACCGTGATAATCGACCTCTACTCCATAAGCCTTAACCTCGGCGATCGCTGCATCCTTCTCGCCAAACCCGTTCATCATCACATTAGCACCTTGAGCGGCCATGGCTTTGGCCATCGCTAGACCAATACCACTCGTTGAGCCCGTGACTAAAGCGGTTTTACCTTTTAATTGCATAGTTACTTTCTGAACATGAATGGATGCACTATGTTATTTAACTTTTCCTAGTGCTCGTAAAATCTTTTCTGAGGTAATGGGTTGATCAAAAACATGGGTACTAAATGGTGCGAGTGCATCATTAATAGCATTTACGACTGCGCCAGGGGCTCCAGCAGTACCGGCCTCACCAGCCCCCTTGGCTCCTAACTTAGACGATTTGGTTGGGGTCTCAACGTGAGCCACCTCAATATCTGGCATCTCATAGGCCATTGGTACCAAATAGTCAGCCATATTGCCATTGCGCATCAGACCACTCTCATCGTATAAGCATTCTTCAAAAAGTGCTCCGCCAATACCTTGAACGATAGCACCACGAACTTGCTCATCCACCAACATTGGATTGAGAACGCGTCCGCAATCTTCAACAGCCCAATGTTTGAGTAACTTTACATATCCTGTATCAACATCAACCTCAACGTAAGAGGCTTGAACGCCATTCGTAAAAATAAATGGGTAGTCTTTTTGAGCGTAATGACGGGTAACCATTAAATCAACTGAAAAATCGGCAGGTAAGGTATCGGGCCTAAAGTAGCCAATTCGCCCAAGCTCACTTAATGTTAATAATTGCTCTCCATTTGCCTTATCAACAATATTGCCCCTTCGAACTACAACCGAATCCGCATCCCGCTTCAGAATAGCGCCTGCCAACTTCAGGATATTGTCGCGCAATGCTTCGCAGGAGCGAAGCACGGCCTCTCCCCCAACCCCAGCGCCACGAGATGCCCAGGTTCCACCCCCATACGGGGTTACATCGGTATCGCCCGTAATGATCCTCACGTTCTGGATGGGAACGCCAACAGCATCAGCAGCAATCTGAGCAAAAATACCCTCAGTACCCTGTCCCTGTTCACCAACTCCTATCATGACGGATATGATTCCGGTAGGGTCTAAACGAACAGTTGCTCCATCTTGAGATGCAATTCGAGCCCCGCCCACACCATAAAAGGCAGCGCTTGGATTAGTAAGCTCAATCAAGGTTGCAATACCAATTCCTCGATATATACCTTTTTTACGTAACTCCTCCTGCTCTTTGCGGAGGGCGGGATAGTTCATCATCTTTTCAATCTTACGTAAGCACTGCTCATGCGACAAAACCTCCAACTTAATCCCAGAAATACCAGTGTAGGGATACGCATTATCTGGAATGACATTGCGCTTACGAATCTCAATAGGGTCCATCTTTAACTTTTGGGCAACCAAATCAACTAAACCCTCCGTAACTGCACAGGCAATGGGATGCCCAACACCACGATACTGGCAGGTAGGAGTTTTATTCTGAAAAACAACTTTTAGATTTGCTCGGTAGTTCTGGTGTTTATATGGACCACCGACAAGATTGACAACTTGATTGCCTTCAATTGCACTGGTCCGTGGAAACATAGAATATGGGCCTATAGCAGTTAGATCATCAATCTCAAATGCCAAAATATCACCTTCTTTATTAGCAGCAATTCTGCCCTTAATACGGTGTTCGCGCGCATGAATATCACTAACAAAAGACTCAAGACGATCGGCCACAAACTTAATGGGGCGTCCTAATAAAAGAGCTAGACCAACCGTTGCAAAATCATCTGGATAGGCATGAACCTTAATGCCAAAGGAGCCACCAACATCTTTACAAATTACATGAACGTCTGATTCTGCAAGGCCAAATTGCCGACAATATAGGTCTTGCATCATATGAGGCGCTTGCTGAGAGTGATAAACCGTTAAACGTTTCTCGCCAGGATTAAAATCTGCAATTTGGCAACGCGTTTCTAAAGTAACGCCGGTATGACGACCAAAACCAAAAGTTGCTTCTGCGGTGACATCCGCGGATTTAAAAACATCATCTACCTTACCAACATCCAGCGAACGAGTAAAGCATAAATTGTCACCTAGCTCAGGATGTATCACGGGAGTGGATTGATCTAAAGCCGACTCCATGCTAACTACTGCGGGCAACTCTTCCCACTCCACCTCAACATGGGCTAAAGCATCCTCCGCTTTTGCACGGGTTTCCGCAACGACTGCAACAACTGGCTCACCTTGCCAGCAGGCACGACCCACTGCTAGCGCATATTCAGGTGCAGATTTCATTCCAGCTAAATGCCCAAGGGTCGCTACCCAGGGTTTACAAATCGTAGCCATTTGCACGCCATCAACGATGGCAATAACGCCAGGCATCTTGCGCGCCCTATCGGTATGAATCTGCCCAATTTTCATGTGGGCTACAGGCGAACGCCAATACACAACATGCCCCATTCTTGGGAACTGCAAATCGTCAATATAGGTACCTTGACCTTGCAATAAACGCCTTGCTGAGTGACGGGGCTCACTATGGCCGATATAGCGCTGATCACCCGCAATAGGATCTAATACAAGGCCTTGAAGATCGGTGGGCTTATTCATAGATTTTCTCCTACATCTGTGTGTACGATTATTAAGCAGTGGTAACTGGTTTTACTTGGCGACCGTCTGCACGGGCCTCCAGCACCTCCATAATGGCGTCCACAATCGAATGATAGCCAGTACAGCGACAGTAGTTTCCTGATATCCACTCTCGAACTTGCTCGCGATTAGACTTAGGTTGATGCTCTATAAGTTCTGCAGCCGCTAACAACATTCCAGATGTACAAAACCCACACTGTAAGGCATTATGACGAAGAAAAGCCTCTTGCAGATCGCTTAATACACCTTGCTCAGTCAAACCTTCAACCGTTTCAACCGTTGCACCATCAGCTTGTACAGCAAGATACAAACATCCACGGACTATCTGGCCGTTAACTCGAACCGTACAAGCACCACACGCACCTTGCTCGCACCCAAGATGCGGACCCTTTAAACCCAAATCTTCTCGCAAGAAATCGACTAAATGACGTCTTGGTTCAATTTCGGCACTTATCTGCTTACCATTAAGCATCATGTTGATTTGTTTTTTATGGTTCATGGCGATCTCCACTAAGGCATCATTTTTGTTAAGGCGCGCTCGAGCAATACACCCAATAAATGAGTTTTGGTTTCTTGACTATTGGTTATATCAGCCAAGGTCTCAATTTCCTCGCGAGCCAGATTGACGGCCTGCTGAATCAATGCGGCATCGATAGATTTACCCTCAATAAAGGCTTGTGCTTTACTAGCCATCGTTGGAATTGCTGCAACCGAGAAAAACGCAAGGCGGCAGGTTTGCACTTTGCCCTTATCAGTTCGAATCAAGGCAGCTAATCCAACGGCAGCGTAATCGCCATGCCTGCGCGCTAATTCCTGAAAACTGTGTTCTTGATTACTTGAAGCCAAGGGTATTTCAGAGGCAACTAAAATTTCGTCTGCCTGCAAGGTAGTGGTGTACAGATCAATAAAGAAATCTTTAGCGTTTACTTTTCGTACACCATTAGGACCCTGAATTATCATGATGGCATCTAAGGCCAAGCTGCAAGCTGGCCACTCAGCGGCAGGATCGCCATAGGCGAGCGAGCCACCCCATGTCCCTAAATTACGAATTGCTCGATGCGCAATATGAGGCGCAGCTTCTTTTAAAAGGGGGGCATGCTGTGCAATTAAATCTGAACTCTCAATTTCAGTATGCGTGACAAGTGCTCCTATTCGAAGCATATTACCTCGTACAGATATACCTTTCAGCTCAGAAACGGCCGTGATATCAATCAAGATACTGGGTTCAGATAATCGCAAATTTAGAGTGGCCAATAAGGTTTGTCCACCGGCAATAAGTCGGGCATCCTCACCATGCTCACTTAGTAAGGCTAAAGCCTCAACTAAGTTTTTTGCTTTGACATAATCAAATGCTGCTGCTTTCATACGACCCCCTTCGCTACTACTCTTTTTTATCTTCTAATTTTGTATCACTCAATACGATTAATTCTCCACCTAGTTGTTTTGCAAAGGCCTGGAAGAAATCATCCGCAATCTTCTTAGCCGATGCATTAATTAAGCGACCACCAATTTGACCCAATTTTCCTCCGATTGATGCTTCGGTACTGTAGCGTACCAAGGTACCATCTTCTGTCCCATATAATTCAACTTTAGCTTTACCTTTTGCAAAACCAGCTGCACCACCAGTTCCTTCGAAGGCCATCGAACAAGAAACTTCAGGAACGATATCGGATAAAAATAATTTTCCTGTAAAACGAGCGCGCACGGGTCCAATTTTGAACATTACCTTGGCTCTGACCTCCTCATCAGAAATACGCTCTATTTCTTCACAACCCGGAATCGAGGCATGCAAAGTACTGACATCATTTAAACCAAGCCAAACCTTATTAACAGACGCTGCTATCAGCTGTTCGCCACTTAGCTCCATGGAAACTCCTTCGGGTTTATACGGATCATTTCTATCCCACCTAGTGAAAAAAGGGTTTGTGGCAATACATGAAGAGGTTTATTTAGCAAACTAGCATTTACTCGCCGTCAAGTTCTAGAATAACCTCTAATATCGTAATGATACTTTTAAGAGGAACCGCTATGCCTAAGTTATCTCTAAACCATTTTTCAATACGTAGTCTTGATTTAGACAAAACTGTTCAATTTTTCTC
>JBEDHB010000111.1:0-4824 GCA_041174325.1 Pseudomonadota bacterium | reverse complement strand
GACAGCGGAATTAAGCAAGACGCCTAGGCAGTTTTATCCATAAGGAGTGATTAATGCGTCATTATGAAATCGTTTTTATCGTCCATCCGGACCAAAGCGAGCAAGTTCCAGCGATGATTGATCGCTACAAGTCGATCCTCACCACTCATGGTGGCAAAGTGCATCGCATCGAAGATTGGGGTCGTCGTCAGATGGCTTATATGATCGACAAGCTTGCTAAAGCCCACTACGTTTGCATGAATATTGAATGTGATCAAAAAACGCTTGAAGAACTAGAGCATGCATTCAAATTCAACGATGCAGTATTGCGTCACCTGATTGTCAAGATGAAGAAGGCTGAGACTGAGCCATCCATCATGATGAAAGAGGTACAACGCGAAGAAGCTCGTAAGCTTGCCCAAGCTGATGCACCAGCAACGGCCTAATTATTGTTGAAAAGGAGGCTTTGATTCGTAAAAGTCGGTCTGATTGTGAAGCGTAGTTCAAATCTTCTCATCCTGACTGCTTCTCTAATCGCAAAAGACGCCATTCGATACACCCCTGCAGGTTTGCCGGTTATTCATTGTCAGTTACATCATGATGGTGAAGTAACTGAAGCAAAGCAAATACGGCAAGTTCGGATGAGTGTTGAGGCAGTAGCTATTGGTGATATTCATCGAGAGTTATTGATGATGGATTTGGGAGCAACAGCAGTATTTGAAGGGTTCTTAACGCAAAAGACTTTACGAAATGAGCGCCTCGTTTTTCATATTACGAAGATCACATTGAATCAATAGGAAACCATTATGGCTTTTGGAAAAATGAACAAAAAGACAGACTTCAAAAAGAAGCCTGCACAGAACCCACTCTTTAAGCGTAAGCGCTATTGCCGCTTTACGGTTGGTGGTGTTGAGCAAATTGACTACAAAGATGTCGAAACGCTCAAGGATTTTATTGGCGAGAACGCTAAGATTACGCCAGCTCGTTTAACGGGAACCAAGGCGCTGTATCAGCGTCAGCTGGATACCGCGATTAAACGCGCTCGCTTTTTGGCATTGCTGCCATTCTCAGATCAACATAAGAAATAATTAGGAGCCCACGATGCAAGTTATTCTGCTTGAGAAGGTAACCAATTTGGGCAACCTTGGTGATGTTGTCCGAGTTAAAGACGGTTTTGCTCGTAACTTTTTAATTCCCCAGCGCAAAGCGCGTCGCGCAACCGAGGCAGCGATTGCGGACTTTGCTGCACGTCGTGCTGAGTTGGAGAAGATTGCTGCGGAGAAGCTTGCCGCTGCGCAAGCGGTTGGTGAGAAGCTCAAAGGCTTGGTTTTGGAAATCAGTCAAAAGGCCGGTGTTGATGGTCGTTTATTTGGTTCGGTCACTAACCACGATATCGCTGAAGCCTTAGGTAAAAAGAGTTTTCAGATCGAGAAAGCTTCAGTGCGGATGCCAACTGGCCCATTGAAAGTGGTTGGCGATCACCCTGTGGCAGTTGCGGTTCATACTGACGTTGTTGTTGATATCAATATTCGTGTGATCGGTGAGCAGGCCTAGTTGACTTCGGTACACTAGTTCCATGGCCGAACCTCGCAACCGCCCTGTTTCCCTGAATCCAGGCATGCCTGGGCCTGGCGACGCGGTTCTGCAGGCCCTCAAAGTTCCACCCCATTCCGTCGAGGCAGAGCAATCGGTTCTCGGCGGTTTGCTATTGGACAATACCGCATGGGACCGTCTAGGCGGCATCCTCTCCGAACGCGATTTCTATCGTAGCGAGCATGCCCTGATTTATCGGGTGATTGAGCGTTTAATCGGCGATAACCGACCAGCTGATGTGATCACCGTATTTGAGGCTATTAAGAATGAGCCCGAAGCGGATCAAATTGGGATCGATTATTTAAATTCCTTAGCGCAAAACACTCCAAGCGCAGCCAATATCAAGGGCTATGCAGAAATCATTCGGGATCGCAGTATCTTGCGACGCTTGATTGAGGTCTCAGATAGCATTGTCAATACGGCGTTTATGCCGGAGGGTCGATCCGTTCGCACCTTACTAGATGAAGCAGAATCACGCATTCTGCAAATTGGTGAAGAGGGGAGTCGTAAAGCGGATTACCTCGAAATCGAACCCCTCTTAAAGGCAGTGGTTGCGCGCATTGATGAGCTGTATAACCGCGATGGTGGTAGCGACA
This sequence comes from Pseudomonadota bacterium, assembly GCA_041174325.1. GTDB lineage: Bacteria > Pseudomonadota > Gammaproteobacteria > Burkholderiales > Burkholderiaceae > Polynucleobacter. The sequence goes on along the minus strand of JBEDHB010000111.1, from coordinate 2,656 downwards.
TTACTGGAATCGCAACTGGTTTTATTGATCTCGATAAACAAACCAGTGGTCTGCAAAAAGGGGATCTGGTGATTGTGGCTGGAAGGCCCTCGATGGGTAAATCGTCACTGGCAATCAATATGGCTGAGCATGTCGCACTTAATGAAGGTTTACCAGTCGCTATTTTTTCCATGGAGATGTCGGGCGCACAGTTGGCATCGAGAATGCTAGGATCAGTGGGCCGAGTTGATCAAAGTCGGATGCGAACCGGTAAGTTAAACGATGATGAGTGGCCACGGGTCACCGATGCGATTGCTCGACTGAGTAATACCCAAATCCTAATTGATGAGACCGGCTCCTTAACCTGTCTTGAGTTACGTGCGCGGGCGCGTCGCATCGCGCGTAACTATGGCGGCACTTTAGGAATGGTTGTGGTGGATTACCTGCAATTAATGAGCGGTAGCTCGGGCGGTAGCGGAGAAAACAGAGCCACCGAAATCTCTGAGATCTCACGTTCTTTAAAGTCGCTAGCGAAAGAGTTGCAGTGCCCAGTGGTGGCTTTATCTCAGCTCAATCGTGGTCTTGAGCAGCGCCCCAATAAGCGGCCTGTGATGTCGGATCTTCGTGAGTCTGGAGCCATTGAGCAAGACGCTGATTTGATCCTGTTTATTTATCGTGATGAAGTGTATCACCCGGATACTACGACTGATAAAGGTGTTGCCGAAGTCATTATTGGTAAGCAGCGGAATGGTCCGATTGGTACGGTCCGCCTGAGTTGGCAAGGGCAGTTCACCAAGTTCGATAACTTAGCTCCCAATACGGCCTCGTATGGCGGTGGATTTAGCCCCTTTTAATTATTAGTAATCCGGCGGGCTTCGGTATAGCGCGCTGCCCAGTACGGCGAATCAATCCGCTCAAGACGTACCGTACCTCCTGCACTAGGAGCGTGCACAAAACGACCTTGGCCGACATAAATTCCAGCATGCGAGTAGCGCTCACCGGTGGTATTAAAGAACACCAAATCTCCGGGCGCAGGGGCTTGCTGACCAATACCGGTACCAACATTACTCATTTGCTGGACTGTTCTTGGAAGCTTGATACCCGAACTATTCTGATAAACATAAACAATTAATCCGCTGCAATCAAAACCACCGGCTGGGGTATTGCCGCCATAACGATATGGAACTCCTACCAATCCAATTGCAGCAATTGATACGCCCTCATTGCCAACGCTTGTATCGTTCTGAAAGTGGGCAATACGCGGGTTACTAACTACCCCGCCAGTCTTACGTGTTGGGGTAGTAGAGCAAGCACTGAGCGTTAATACACTCAGTGCAACAATCGCTGTTACGAAGAAATTTTTGTTACAGTGCTTCAGCAGCATGATCGGCTAGTCGCGAACGTTCGCCACGAGCCAAGGTGATATGACCGCTGTGACGCCAACCTTTAAAACGATCGACCACATAGGTAAGACCGGATGAGCCCTCAGTGAGATAAGGAGTATCGATTTGAGCGATGTTCCCAAGGCATACGATTTTGGTTCCAGGGCCAGCTCGTGTAACAAGTGTCTTCATCTGTTTGGGTGTTAAGTTCTGCGCTTCATCAATAATCAGAAATTTACTCACAAACGTACGACCCCGCATGAAGTTCATACTTTTAACCTTAATCCTAGAGCGGATAAGTTCTTGAGTCGCCGCACGACCCCATTCTCCTGCGGTGTCATCGCTACGATGTAATACCTCTAAGTTGTCGTCAAAAGCGCCCATCCAGGGCTGCATTTTTTCTTCTTCGGTGCCGGGTAAAAATCCAATATCTTCACCGACCGGAACCGTTGCTCGAGTAATGATGATCTCGTTATAGCGTTTGCTATCTAATACTTGCTCAAGGCCGGCTGCAAGGGCAAGTAAGGTTTTGCCGGTACCAGCTTGACCAAGCAGGGTCACAAAATCAATGTCTGGATTCATGAGGAGGTTCATGGCAAAGTTTTGCTCGCGATTACGCGCGGTGATACTCCACACATTATTTTTCTGATGGGAGTAATCCTTCAGAGTTTGAAGCAAAGCAGTCTTACCATTGATTTCGCGCACGAGGGCATAAAAGGGTGTTGTGCCGTCCGGATTTTCTTGATAAACAAATTGATTAATGAGCATGCTGGGCACCAGCGGGCCAGTAACTCGATAAAACATGGTGCCGCTCTTGCCGTCTGCCCAGCTTTCCATCGCCTTGCCATGCTTAGGCCAAAAGTCACTCGGTAGCGCCATCACACCCGAGTACATTAAATCTCGATCTTCTAAGACCTGGTCATTGAAGTAATCTTCGGCCGGAAGGCCCAGAGCCCTGGCCTTGATTCGCATATTGATATCTTTCGATACCAAAACTACTTCTTGCTGAGGTTTGGCTTTTTGCAGATCACGAACCACCCCTAAAATCAGGTTATCGCCTTTACCCTCGGGCAACCCCTCGGGTAGAGGAGCGGTAGAAAACTGGGTCTGGAAAAATAATCGCCCCGTTGCGTCTTGGTTACCCAATTTGTTGAGCGGAATTCCTTCATCGAGCTGACCACTAGTGCCCGCAATGAGTTGGTCGAGCGAGCGACTCACCATGCGCGCATTACGAGCGACCTCACTCATTCCCTTTTTATGGTTGTCGAGCTCCTCAAGGGTTGTCATGGGCAGAT
>JBEDHB010000110.1:0-4824 GCA_041174325.1 Pseudomonadota bacterium | reverse complement strand
GCTCAATCACGTCTGTAAACATTTCTTGGAAATTGAGGTTATGGTCAAGCCAATACCAAATCGTGAAGTGCAAGAATCCATAGAAGAATGTAAATAGCCCCAGCATCCGACGCATTTGGATCCAGCCTGACCACGCGGTCAGCCAATGCATTGGACTCATGGCTAAGGTAATACACAAAAAGGTAATCGTCCAAGTACCAGTCGAGCGCGTAATGAACTCCACGGGATTAGCTCCCAACTGTCCGGCATAGGCGAGACCAAATAACCGAGCAAGCGGAATCAGCGCCACGATAAAGACCCAGCGCTTTACCTGCGCGGTTGCCAGCATGGTTTAGTAGAACTTACGCAAATCCATCCCCGCATACAGCTTGGCAACATACTCGCCATAGCCATTAAAGGGCTCGGTTTTAATCTTAGGTGCAAAAATACCCCGGCCATCAATGCGACGCTCCGTAGCCTGACTCCAGCGCGGATGGCTTACAGCTGGATTAACGTTCGAGTAAAAACCATATTCCCTTGGGGCCGATGCGCTCCAACTGGTGAGCGGTTGTTTCTCGGTCAAGCGAATGGTCACCAATGATTTGGAGCTCTTAAAGCCATACTTCCAGGGCACGATTAGACGAATGGGGGCGCCATTTTGTTTGGGCAATAACTCACCATACATCCCAAACGTAAGGAGAGTTAAGGGGTTCATGGCCTCATCCATCCGCAGACCCTCGCGATAGGGCCAATCAAGCACGGGTCGTTTTAATCCAGGCATTTGTTTTGGGTCAGCCAGGCTAATGAACTCGACATACTTGGCTGATCCTAGGGGCTCCACTCGATTGAGAAGATGCGATAAGGCATAGCCATTCCATGGAATGACCATCGACCAACCCTCGACGCAGCGCAAGCGATAAACGCGCTCTTCCATGGGTGCCAACTTAAGTAAAGCATCAATATCGAGTGTGACCGGTTTTTTTACCATTCCCTCAATCGATACGGTCCAGGGCCTGGTTTGCAAACGATCAGCAAACTTTGCTGGATCATCCTTATCCATCCCAAACTCATAGAAATTGTTATAGGTTGTTGCATCCTCGTATGAGGTTTGGGTCTCGCGTGTGGAGTATTGCTCGTTGAGCTTTGCAGGTAGTTTCTCGCGCGGCGCTATCGTTTTTGCTAAGGCTTTGCGCTCAATCCAAGAGCCCATCCCCAATGCTGCGCTTCCCAAGGCAAGGGTTTTGAGCCATTGGCGACGGTCCTGCGCAATGGCGCGTGGGGTAATCTGACTCGGATGAATACTGGGGTCTTTAAATATCATCGATCTACCTTTAACTGAAATGGTGTGAAATTGGTATTGGTATCGTAATAATCTTCGTTCTCTTTACGCTTTAAGTATCCCACCACCGCATAGGTTAGCGGGGTTGCCAGAATCTCCCACGAAGTTTTCAGGATGTATTGGGCAATCGCCACCTGAATAATCTCGGTCGTGGGCCAAATGGCATAAAAGGCCAAGAAATAGAATAACGAGGAATCGACTAACTCACCGACCGCGGTTGAGCCGATCGTGCGGGTCCATAGATACTTCCCCTGGGTCCAGATCTTCATCTTGGCGAGCACATAACTATTGGTAAAGCTGCCACACCAAAATGCTAGCATCGAAGCTAAGGCAATGCGCCAGGAGTTGCCAAAGACTGTCTCAAGCCCGTGCTGATAATTAGCCATATAGGAGCCTGGCGCCACAGGGAGTGCGATCACGATCAACGCCATGATGGCAGCAAAACCCAAGGCGGTAAATCCAGCCCAGACCGCCCGTCGGTCATAGGCATAGCCGTATACCTCGGTAAGAATGTCGCTAAAGAAGTACGAGATGGGGAAAAATAAAATTCCGGCGCCAAAGATGACATAACCAAAGTATGGCAACTCAATCGCGGCCGCTTTCCCAGCCCCAATGAAGTTTGAGCACAACAAGACTGCCACAAAAGCCCCTAGGATGAAGTCGTAATAGCGATATGGGCGACGCATTGGGATTAAGGGCCTTATGGGTTCTATGAGGCGGTTAGAGAGGGAAATATTTCATAGAATAGCGGTATTAGTATGAATTCACAGAACAGGTAGAAAAATGACGAAGCCACAATTTCACTGGGAAGACCCCCTCCTTTTGCATGACCAATTAACCACCGAGGAGCGCATGATTGCCGATGCGGCCCGTGAGTATGCCCAGGGGAAGCTAGCCCCGCGGGTGCATGAAGCTTATCGTTCCGAAACCACCGATCCCACCATCTTTCGGGAAATGGGTGAATTGGGCCTACTTGGAATTACCATTCCGGAGGAATACGGTGGTGCCAATCTCAATTACGTGTCCTATGGCCTCATTGCCCGAGAAATTGAACGGGTGGATTCGGGGTATCGCTCTATGATGAGCGTGCAGTCCTCCTTGGTGATGGTGCCAATCTATGAATTCGGTAGCGAGGCTCAAAAGCAAAAATACCTCCCTAAATTAGCGACTGGGGAATGGATCGGATGTTTTGGACTCACTGAACCAAACTATGGCTCCGATGCCGGTGGAATGATCACGCGCGCCAAGAAAGTGCCCGGCGGATTCTCGCTCACAGGCTCCAAAATGTGGATCTCCAACTCCCCCATCGCCGATGTGTTTGTGGTTTGGGCCAAGAACGACGAAGATCAGATTCGGGGCTTTATCCTTGAAAAAGGTATGAAGGGCTTAAGTGCCCCGAAGATCACGGGCAAACAAGGTCTGCGCGCCTCGATCACCGGTGAAATCGTGATGGACGAAGTGTTTGTCCCGGCTGAAAACGAGTTCCCCGAAATTACTGGACTCAAAGGCCCCTTTACCTGCCTCAACTCGGCGCGTTATGGCATCTCGTGGGGCGTACTCGGCGCCGCAGAGTTTTGCTGGCATGCAGCGCGTCAATACACCTTGGATCGTAAACAATTTGGTAGACCCCTCGCAGCCAATCAGCTCGTCCAGAAAAAATTAGCCGATATGCAAACTGAGATTACTCTAGCACTGCAAGGCGTGCTCAGACTGGGTCGCATGAAAGACGAAGGAACCGCGGCCCCTGAAATTACCTCGATCATGAAACGCAACTCCTGTGGCAAATCACTCGATATTGCGCGGATGGCGCGTGATATGTTGGGTGGCAATGGCATCTCCGATGAGTACGGCGTGATCCGTCATATGCTTAATCTCGAAGTTGTTAATACCTATGAGGGCACACACGATATTCATGCCCTCATTTTGGGTCGAGCCCAGACCGGTATCCAGGCGTTTAGCTAGATTTTAGGAGTTGTTGCGCTAAATCGAGATAGCTCGCCTGCTGCGCACTTTGTACCGTCAGAGAGTGGGCATCTTTGTACCGGCTAAAGTTGCGCGCAATCGAATCCTGATACGCGGGATCGTAGTGCTTGATGAGTAGCTCTTCAACCAATACTGGGTAGCGTGCCTCTTCAGCCATTTGTTGCCACTTTGTAATTTGCTCCTTGCCATAGCGTTGTGTTAAGAGACTCAGCAAATGGCGTAGCTCATCGTGGTTAGCTAAGAGATGGGCGTACTCCTCCATCAGAACATCGACCCGTACCGAGCAATCTGCCTTCATTTCTACACAATCCCCCTGCCGAATTTGCTCCATCAGCGCATCAGGAATATGCAGAGAACCCACCTTCTTGCTCTCTGATTCCACATAAATCGTTTGATCAAAGTTTAATTGCCGTAGCGCATTCCACAAGCGACTCTCGAACATTTTTTGACTGGGTTGCGCTTGATCGGGTAGACCACCAAGTACTGATCCACGATGAGCGGCTAGGTTCTCGAGATCCAAAACTTGGGCGTGACCATGTAAGGCTTGCAATAACCGAGTTTTGCCACTGCCGGTCATTCCACAAATGACGGTGAACTTTGCTAAGGGTGCCCACCGTTCAAGATCAGAAATCACTTGGCGCCGATACCCTTGATACCCGCCTTGCAACTGCTGGGCTTTCCAGCCAATTCGTTGCAAGATATGGGCGAAGGCACCGCTGCGCTCCCCTCCCCGCCAGCAATACACCAAGGGTCGCCAATCACGCGGCTGGTGAATAAAGTGCTCCTGCAAATGGTTGGCAATATTTTTAGCAACCAGCGCTGCGCCTAATTTTTTGGCAGCAAAGGGGGAGTCTTGTTTGTAGAGCGTACCGACCGTAGCACGTTCTTCATTATTCAGTACCGGGCAATTAATCGCACCTGGGATATGATCAAGGGCGTATTCAGCGGGTGAGCGCGCATCGATGATGCAATCAAACCGATCCAAATCCTGGCCCAATAACTCGGGCGAGAGTAATGCGGAACTCAACGCAGCCCTAAATTTTGCTTAATGGGTTCCGGCCAAGGCGCAGGACGATTGGTCTTTAAATTGACCCACACCAAGGTTGCGCCACCAGCCGCACACAGTTCCTCTGGGTTACTTGCGAGCGACATCAGGTTATAGGTATCCACACTGGTGCGCCCTACTTTGCCGATATAGGTTCGTACGACGATATCGGCCGGGTAGCTCACTTGCGCATAGAAATTACAAAAGGCGTTGGCAATTAAGGCGCCACCTTCGTCATGATGCGCACCGAATCCAAAGGACTCAATCCAGTGAATACGGCCTTGCTCCATGTAACGAAAGTAAAGTGTATTGTTCACATGACCAAATGCATCCATATCACCCCAACGCAACGGGATGATGGTTTCATGGACAAATTTCTTATCGGCAGGAATTTCAATGCGCATGATTGGATGGTTCGTAATGATCAAACAAAGCGCTAGTTTAACTCTTGGCTTATGCTTCCATCCGTATTTGGGAT
>JBEDHB010000109.1:0-4855 GCA_041174325.1 Pseudomonadota bacterium | reverse complement strand
AAGAAAACCAATCGCCTAGATAAAAAAGGGGTACCTATTCTTGAGGCGCAGCAAGTATTTGTCACCACTGGACCCACCCGAGGTGATCAGGTTGCAATTCTCAAAGGCTTAGAGCCTGGCATGACCGTTGTCACCAGTGGGCAATTGAAATTGAAGAATGGCACTCCGTTAATCGTGAATAACAGTGTCTTGCCATCTAATTCACCGGATCCAAAACCACAAGAGCAATGAGCCAAGATTTTCAGCGCCATCAATGGACGGATTTATTTATCCGTCGCCCTGTACTTGCAATCGTGGTGAGCCTGCTTATTTTGCTATTGGGCCTGAAAGCAGTTGGTTCGCTGCCTGTTAATCAGTATCCACAAACTCAAAATGCAGTAGTGACCATCACGACGACCTATTTTGGCGCGGATCCAGAGACAATCGCAGGATTTATTACCCAGCCTTTGGAGGGAGCCATTGCTCAAGCCCAGGGCATTGATTATTTATCTTCAATTAGCATCAGCGGTATTTCCACAATTACAGCTACCCTGCGCCTAAATTACGACGCTAATCAGGCGCTTACTCAGATTAATACGCAAATTAGTTCCGTACGTAATCAATTGCCACCCCAAGCACAACAACCCATTCTAACGGTGCAGGTTGGTCAAACCACTGCTGCAATGTATATGGGTTTTTATAGCGACGATATCGCCAATAACAGCATTACCGATTATTTATTGCGCGTCGTTAAGCCTAAGTTAGACTCAATTAACGGTGTGCAAAACGCTGAAATCCTAGGCGGTCGTAAGTTTGCTCTTCGTGCCTGGCTTGATCGTGACCGAATGGCGGGCCTTGGGGTTGCCCCAGACGATGTATATGCAGCACTGGCAGCCAATAATTATTTAGCCCCTGTGGGTAGTACGAAGGGGCAAATGGTTGCGGTAGATTTGGTTGCCAATACCGACCTCCACTCCTTAGATGAATTCCGTAAATTAATTATTAAGCGCAATGGCGCAGACATTGTGTATTTAGACCAGGTTGCAACGGTCACCCTGGGATCTGAGGATTACAACAACAATGTCGCGTTTAATGGCAAGCAGTCGGTCTTTATTGGTATTAAGGTCGCGCCCGATGCAAATCTATTGGATGTGGCTAAGCGGGTTCGGGATGCATTCCCCGACATTCAGAAGCAATTGCCAACTGGCTTAAATGCCAAGATAGTGTATGACTCGACCGATTTTATAAATACCTCGATTCAAGAAGTCGTCCAAACACTCTTGGAGGCTTTAATTATTGTGACAGTGGTTATCTATCTATTTTTAGGTAGTTACCGTGCAGTTGCGGTGCCCGTGCTTGCCATGCCATTGTCATTGATTGGCACTTTTTTCATGATGCAAGCTCTTGGTTACTCCATTAACTTATTAACTCTCTTGGCCTTGGTATTGGCGATTGGCTTGGTCGTGGATGACGCCATTATTGTGGTCGAAAACGTCGATCGCCACATGAAAGAGGGTAAGTCCCCACTGGAGGCATCGCTCATTGCGGCTCGTGAGCTGGGCAATCCCATTCTGGCGATGACGATCGTATTGATAGCCGTTTATATCCCGATTGGATTTCAGGGGGGGTTAACGGGTGCCTTATTTACAGAGTTTGCATTTACGCTAGCGGGCGCTGTGGCGGTTTCGGGGGTGGTTGCATTAACCCTATCGCCCATGATGTGTTCACGATTATTTTCGCAAGAGGAGGAGATGTCTCCTTTCGTGAAAAAGATTGATCGTGTATTTGAAGGTGTTCGACATTCGTATCAAAACACATTACGAGACCTCTTATCAACTTGGCAGGTCATCATCGTGATGGGTGTTTTGTTGCTAATCGGTGTCGTGTATCTTTATGCGACAGCACGCTCCGAACTCGCTCCTACAGAAGACCAGGGCATTGTTTTGGTTTCAGCGGTTGGGCCACCCAATTCCACTGTGAACCAAATGCAAGGGTATGCTGATCAAGTTTTTCAGATTGCAAGCAAAGAGCCCGAATATAAACAAATGTTTCAGATCACCAGTCCAAATTCAAGTTTTGGCGGCGTGATCATGAAAGATTGGGGTGAACGCAGTCGCAGTGCCAGCAAATTCCAGGAAGATCTTCAAAATAAATGGAATAGCATTGCAGGAACACGCATTGCCGCATTCCAATTTCCAGCACTACCAGGCGCCCAAGGTTTTCCAGTACAAGTGGTCATCAATACGACTGAGCCCTATTCCAATCTAAATGAGGTGTCTCAAGCAGTGCTCGATAAAGCCAGACGAAGTGGCATGTTCTTCTTTGTCGATTCTGATTTAAAGATTGATAAGCCACAAGATGTATTGCAAATTGATCGTGAAAAAGTGGCTGCTTTAGGAATGACCCAGCGCGATGTTGGCAATGCCTTATCCGCTGCGCTGGGCGGTGGCTTTGTTAATTATTTCTCAGTCGCAGGCCGCTCCTATCGAGTTATTCCACAGGTGAAGCAGGCGGATCGCTTAAATCCTGATCAGATTCTGGACTATTACATTAAAACGCCGACGGGGGCGATGATTCAGGTGAGAACCATTGCGACGATACAAAGTCGAGTCGTACCCCAATCCATTAATCGTTTTCAGCAGTTAAATTCAGCGACGATTAGCGGTGTCAGTACCCCATTCGTTTCGCAAGAAGAGGTGTTGGATTTTCTGGAGCAAACGATCAAAGAAGCTGCGCCATCCGGCTACTCGATTGATTACGCAGGACCATCGCGTCAGTTTAAAGCTGAGTCAGGCGGATTTTTGGTCACCATGATGTTTGCTGTGTTAATCGTCTTTTTGGTTCTTGCCGCTCAGTTTGAGAGTTTTCGTGATCCCTTGGTTATTCTGGTTTCGGTACCGCTTGCATTATTTGGCGCTTTAATCTTTATCAACCTTGGTTTTACAACCTTAAACGTGTATACCCAAGTGGGATTAGTAACCTTAATGGGATTAATTAGTAAACACGGAATTCTGATGGTGGAGTTTGCTAATGAACTTCAAGTAGCCGGACGATCTAAGCTGGAGGCCATTATTGAGGCAAGCAGTGTGCGTCTGCGCCCAATTTTGATGACGACCGCTGCCATGGTATTGGGTGTCATCCCACTCGTGATTGCGTCAGGGGCTGGGGCAGCTGGCCGTCAATCAATGGGAATCGTTATCTTTACTGGTCTTGCAATCGGTACCTTATTTACTTTATTTGTCGTTCCGGCGATGTATCTCTACATCGGCGCCGATCACCAGCAAAAGAAATTTAAGCAGGTTTAATTACTGTTCAACCGCTTTGGTAAATTGGGTTGATTTGCAAATCTGGTCGTACCAACGCGCAACGTGTTTTAAATCAGCGCGTGGACCAGTTTTGTCTGGGTATTGATCACTCAGCATGAACCAGCGCTTTACACATAGCGTTAGAACGATATCACCTAAGTGGAAGTTAGAGCCAGAACAATAAGACTGCTTACTCAAAACACCATCCAGAATTCCGAGCAAATGATTGGACTCTTGGAACGCCTTATGGATTGCTGCATAGTCTCGCTCAGCCTCGGGAATCCGCGTTAAGCCTAAGAATGGGATCCGCAGCACTGGCCACAAGGTTGTTAATTGCCAATCGAGCCATTTGTCGGAGGCTGCCATCAGTGCGTAGTCAGCCGAGAAGCGATTTCGATCAGCGTACTTATGGGCCAAATAGCGCAAGATGGAATTCGATTCCCAAAGGACTAACTCACCATCACGCAAGGTCGGCACCAACCCGTTAGGATTCAGTGTTAAAAACTCTGGCGTTTTATTGACACCAAAATGCAGGCCTGCATCGATTCGTTCATAGTCGCGCCCCTCACTAAGGCCTAACTCAGCAAGCACCCACAATACTTTTTGAACATTAATGGATGATTTTCTGCCCCAAAGTGTCATCATCAGAGACTCCCTTCCGGATCAAATGCGAGTTGCGTAAATTGGCTATGCGCAAACAACAATGGTTGTAAATCAGGATCGTTTTCAATGGCTAAAACGCGAGCCACAATAATTTGATGATCGCCACCCTCATGCACCGCAATGGTCTCACATTCGTAATAGGCGGCACAGTCTGCTAGTCGAAACAAGCCGCTATGACCGATGCTGTGATTTAAATCAAGAATATTTTTCTTGATCTGCTTGGCAAAAATGAGTGCCAGATCCTTTTGACTGGCTTCTAAGACATGAATCAGCTGTCGTTGTCCGACACCAAAGCAGTCTTTTAGAGCCGATTGCTTCCCTATACTCCATAAAATAAGAGGAGGAGATAGCGATACGGTATTAAAAGAGCTGACTGTAATACCGATAGGTTTCTTATCGGAACTCAGTCCCGTGATTACGGTGACTCCGGTTGGAAAGCTCGAAAATGCTTGCCTTAACTCTAGGGATGAGAATTGAGTCTGCAATGAAAAAACTTTACTTAGAGGGATTAATTTTGGTGGTTGGAATCGGAATCAGGACTTCATTTTCATCGGCTCTCACGCATTTAAACCGGTAGTCTTTACCCGCTTTCGAAATAAAACTAGCGCCCATGTAAAAGTCATCCTTACAGACTTTATTCGCAAAATCCGTCACTTGCTGAGGATCAGCACTCGAGTTAATTAAGCGCATATTACCAAGAGACATCGTTAGCTCGGTCGAAGCACAAGCACCTAAAGCAAGGGGGGTCGCAACTATTAATACAATACGTTTCATGAAAAGCCCCATAATCGATCCTGAAACAATAGGATAAACGGTTTTAATAAAGTACACGTATTCAATTTTTAATCTATTTTGGAATCCACCATGTTTAAAGCCATTTTAATTAATAAAGATGATCAAGGTTATCG
>JBEDHB010000108.1:0-4893 GCA_041174325.1 Pseudomonadota bacterium | reverse complement strand
CTATTGGTTTCGAGCAGACTTGCGTCTTCTTGATAACCCTCAGTTTGTAAAAGCATGCCAGAACTCGCAGAGCCTCTTACCGGTTTTTGTACTTCCCCAACAAGAACAAACACCATGGGGGTTTGATCGTGCCAGTAAAGAGCGCTTTGCATGGCTACAACAGAACCTGAGCCATTTACGTAACTCCCTTCAAGAGAAGGGCTCAACGCTACTTATTCTAGAGGGTAAGCCCAGCCATATCTTGCCAGCGCTTTGTGCACAGCTAGGCACTAACACAATCTATTGCGAAGCGATTGCCGCCCTCGAAGAAGAGCACGATGTTATGGAGCTGCAAAGAGCAGGGCTAACTATTCATACCCATTGGCAATCGACCATGCTTGATCCTCAAACCCTAGGCATGCAGATTGACGAGTTACCCGACGTGTTTACTCGCTTTCGTCAGTCGGTAGAAAAGCATCGCCTCAGGTATGCCGAGCCAGTAGCTACCCCACAAAGAATTCCGCCATTGCCATCTGGTTTGCCGCAGCAAGGGCCCATGAAAGAGAGCGCCATTGCACTCTTTGTGAGCGGTGGTGAATCCCAAGCCCTTGCTCATCTCGAGCAATATTGCAATCGACGCCTGCCTGATCACTATAAAGATACACGTAATGCTCTAAGCCAATTTGACGCCTCGAGCAAGTTCTCGCCTTGGTTAGCGGTCGGATCAATCTCTGCGCGAACGCTTGCAAAGCGGATTCATCAATATGAAGAACAATATGGGGCTAATGATGGTACCTATTGGCTTTGGTTTGAGCTTCTGTGGCGTGATTACTTTCGCTTTCTGATGCTCAAATACGGCAAACGCTTGTTTGGTCCCAAAGGATTGGGTCAGCGAACACCCAACACCTTTGACCCCGAATCTTTTAACCAGTGGACTACAGGTACAACGGGCGTTGATCTAATCGATGCGGGTATGCGAGAGCTGGCTTCTACTGGTTTTCTATCAAATCGCATGCGCCAAATTGTGGCAAGCCACTGGATCTATGCAATGAACGGTAACTGGCAGGCGGGCCCAGCCTGGTTTGAGTCCCGTCTAATTGATTATGATGTGTATAGCAATCAAGGCAATTGGTTATATGTCGCGGGTCATGGTACCGATCCACGAGGAGGCAGAGCATTTAATGTTGCCAAACAAATTGTCCAATATGATGCTGATGGGTCTTATCGAAAACGCTGGTTACATTAAATGATCTCACCAAAAAAACGTGTCGCCATCATCGGTTCAGGTATTGCTGGACTATCCTGCGCCCAAGAATTGCAAGCTCATGGATTTGCAGTGACGCTCTTTGATAAGAGCAAAGGAGTGGGCGGTCGCATGAGCCATCGCTACTTTGGCGATTGGGAAGCCGATCATGGTGCTCAGTATTTCACGGCACGCGATGCCCTGTTCCAGGAAGAGGTCGCTCAGTGGGTGCAAGCCGAGGTTGCAAAACCATGGTCAGGTCGGATCGTGACCCTTGCCGATGGCAATGCTATTGATAGACCATCCGATACGACTCGTTATGTCGGTATTCCAGCGATGACCTCGCCAGCGAAACACTTAGCAAGTAGTCTTAATGTGCAGAACCAACATACGGTGGTGGATCTGCATCGCATCAATGATCTCTGGAAAATTACCACAAAAGAGCAAGGCCAACTCCCCGAAGCGTTTGAGTACCTCGTGCTTGCAATTCCGTCGGTGCAGGCTGAGCGCTTAATTGGTAAATATTCAGCTGCCTTAAAAGCGATTTGCCAGGAAGTGGTGATGCTGCCATGCTGGACCCTTCTTGCATACCTTAAAGAGCCGCTTAATCTGCCATTTGACGGCGCGTTCGTTGAAGGTGGGGTGTTCTCATGGTTGGCGCGCGACAACTCCAAACCGAATCGCCCCGTTTATGAGACCTGGGTGGCGCAAGCCAGTCATGCATGGTCCGCGACCCATGTGGATCAAACCCAGTATGAGCTCGAACCTATTTTGATTGGTGCATTTCAGAAACTTACCGGGGCAGAGCCCGATTTGCATCAAAGCCATTTATGGCGTTATGCCAAATTAGAACAACCTAACGAGCGTGAGTTTGCCCTCGATTCATCGATTGCGGTGGGGCTGTGTGGTGATTGGTTAAAGAATTCAACCGTCGAAGGCGCTTGGCTTAGTGGCTATCGCTTAGCGCAGCAATTGAAGCAGACGCCCTAATTACCAGGGAATGATTTCGCCGCTGTAGGACCGAAACGTTCCAGAGTCCTCGGCACTGACTTTGAGCAGAACCGTCAGAATTTCACTCGCGGCTTGTTGTGGGTCACGACCAATTTCTTCGCCCCGAAACGGTTTGGATAAATTGGAGTTCACTGTGCCAGGATGCATGGCAATCAATGCAACCTTTGGCATGGTGCGCTTGAGCTCAATCGCGGCGGTCTTAATTAGCATATTGAGGGCCGCTTTAGAAGAGCGATAGCTGTACCAACCACCCAAACGGTTGTCGCTAATGCTGCCCACCTTGGCTGACAAGGTGGCATAAATACTTCCCGAAGGATTGAGGAGCTTGACGAAGTGCCCAATGGTGAGTGCCGGCCCAATGGAGTTGACCAAAAACTGCTCTTGGAGCTGTGCAGCGCGCAGATCAGCTAGGCGTTTTTCAGGAGAGACGTTCTGATTGTGCAAAACACCAATGGTATTAATGATCAAATCGAAGGGCTGATGAACTGCTAATCGCTCTGCCGCTGTTGTAATGGTGCTTGGGTCAGCGTAATCGATGGATGGCACAGAACCACGATGGATACCCATTACCTCAGCGCAGTTGGAATGCATCTGCAGCGTAGACACCAAGGCCGAGCCAATGGTCCCCGATGAGCCAAGCACTAGGGCCCGAAATGGTTTCTGGAGTAGGGTCATGCGAAGTGACTGTACCTGATTTTACAAATTCGTGTTTAATCGTACACATGAATATACTTAACCCTTCCGAGCTATCACGCATCATTGAGATGGCCTGGGAAGACCGTACACCGTTTGAGGCGATTCATGCTCAATTTCAGCTGAGCGAACCAGAAGTTAAAGCCTTAATGCGTAGTGTCTTAAAGCCGAGTTCGTACCGCTTATGGCGTGAACGGGTAACCGGTAGGCAAACCAAGCACCGGCAATTACGCGACCCGGAAGTGCAGCGTGCTTATTGCCCAACGCAATATAAATGGAAGTAAAGCCATGAACCCCAATCTCAGTCTCTATTTAGTCTCTGCCATGATCGGCATCATGGTGTTCTTCACCATTGCCGTGGCGCCGACGGTATTCAAAGTGCTGCCTCAAGAGTGGGCGAGTAAATACGTGCGCAATTTCTTTCCAAAGCACTACGCTTTTTTGGGGGCGGTCTCGATCGTTGCCTCTTTCTTGGCGACCGACACCCTCAGCATGGGATTGTTGGTGATATGCGCTGCCTTATTTTTCATCTCCCTGTGGGTTCTCACTCCCGCAATCAACCGCGCTTCGGATCAAGGTCAAAAGAAAAAATTTGGGATTCTGCACGGCTTAAGTGTGGTCGTGAACTTCATCCAACTCGGGATCTTTATCTACATCGTTTGGTAATCGGTACTAGAAGTTACCAAATACCGAGGCCAGTGCAATCACCACAGCGAGGGTTAGCAAAGGAAAGACAATGGTGACCATTGCAATGTAACGGTAAGCCGCGCGATGGGTGAGTTGGCAGATACCGAGTAAAGTAATCACAGCACCATTGTGGGGTAGCGTATCCATGCAACCCGATGCCATGACAGCAACCCGATGCAACAGCTCAGGGCTGATCCCCAAGGCAATCGCCTTTTGTAAATAATCAGCGCCTAGGGTTTGAAGAGCAATCGATAAGCCCCCCGACGCAGACCCCGTAATGCCGGCTAATATATTGACCGCAACCGCTTCACTAATCAGTGGATTACCCGGAGCAATACTTAAGACAAACTCCCGAATCAGAACAAAGCCCGTGAGGCTAGCGATGACTGAGCCGTAGCCCACTTCCGACGCCGTATTCAGAATCGGCAGCATAGAACCCATAGCACCTTGGTTAATCGCTTCATTCGAGCGCTTCAATTGGCGAGCCCCAAGCGTTTGTAAGCCATAGATCAGCGCAATGCCTGCTGAGAGGGCGATGATGATGGCCCAAATCCCGATCTGTGAGGATAGGGCGGTAATGCCAAAGCGATCTTGGAGCAAGAAAGTGGGTTGCCATAGGGGCAGGAGCCATTTAGCCATCACCAAATTGGTCACACTCATCACAACAATGGGAAGAATGGCGAGGGCAAAACGAATCGCTTGGGGAGTTGGCTCATTGGCATTAACCGACAACCCAAGATCTGAGACTGATGAGCTTGAATGAGGCGTAAGCGCCAAAGACTGTTGCTGGCGACGCAGCCACCAATACCCCAAACCCAGCATCATGCAACTGGCCAAAATACCAAGACCGGGAGCGGCAAAGGAGTCGGTTCCAAAAAATGGACTGGGAATGGAGTTCTGTACGGATGGGGTACCCGGTAACGCGGTCATGGTGAAGGTAAATGCACCCAAGGCAATAGCGCCTGGCAGGAGGTTCAGGGAGAGCTGAGAACGCTCAAAGAGCGATTTGCCAATCGGATACATCATGAACGCCACCACAAAGAGGGATACGCCCCCATAGGTCAGGATGGCGCAAGCCAGAACCACTGCAAGGAGGGCATGCTGAGAACCTAACTTCTGCGTGATGTGATTTGCAATCGCTAAGGCATAGCCCGAGGACTCCATCAGTTTTCCAAAAATAGAGCCGAGTAAAAATAATGGGAAATACTGAATTAAATATCCACCCATTCCTTTCATGAACACCTGGGTGTAAACAGGCAGTAATTCTTCAAATTGACCGC
>JBEDHB010000107.1:0-4895 GCA_041174325.1 Pseudomonadota bacterium | reverse complement strand
ATGTCGTATTTAACTTAGGAGAAATACCATGTGGAGAATTTGGAAACTATATGACCCATTACGGGCTATGGCTATTCAAGGAATCTTCCTGTTCGGTTTAGCAGCAATGATTCATTTGATTCTGTTAAGCACCGTTCGTTTTAATTGGCTTGATGGTTTAAGTCAGGCTGAGTATGTAAAACAGACCGGGAACAGTGGAGCAGCAAAGCCACCAGCAGTACCAGCAGCAAAGTAGTACGCATCATGAAAACCGTGGTGGATAGGGCTTGATTACACATCGAGTCTTATCTGCCAATTTAAGGAAGGACTAAAAAATGGCCATGCTCAGTTTTGAACGAAAGTACCGAGTACGAGGGGGAACCCTGGTTGGCGGGGATTTATTTGACTTTTGGGTAGGCCCTTTTTATGTCGGATTTTTTGGTATCACCACGATCTTCTTTAGCTTTTTAGGAACCGCATTAATCCTTTGGGGCGCTTCACAAGGAACCACTTGGAACCTGTGGCAAATTAATATTGCCCCACCCGATTTGAAGTATGGCCTCGCACCCGCTCCACTCATGGAAGGGGGGCTGTGGCAGCTAATTACGATTTGTGCCTTAGGTGCATTTGGGTCTTGGGCGCTTCGCGAAGTGGAGATCTGTCGCAAATTGGGTATGGGCTTTCATGTACCGTTTGCATTCTCAGTCGCAATTTTTGGATATTTCACGCTGGTTGTTATTCGTCCGGTGTTGATGGGTGCTTGGGGCCATGGCTTCCCATACGGCATCTTGAGTCACCTTGATTGGGTCTCAAACGTGGGCTATCAATACCTGCACTTTCATTACAACCCCGCGCACATGATCGCGATCACTTTATTTTTCACGACGACCTTAGCGCTCGCGATGCACGGTGCCTTGGTATTGTCATCGACCAATCCGCAAAAGGGCGAGTTTGTTAAGACCCCCGAGCACGAAGACACTTTCTTTCGGGATTTAATTGGTTACTCCGTTGGCACCTTAGGAATTCACCGACTTGGTTTGTTCTTAGCCTTGGCAGCGGTATTTTGGAGTGCAGTTTGTATTGTGATTAGTGGACCATTTTGGACTCGTGGTTGGCCAGAGTGGTGGGGCTGGTGGTTAAACCTCCCCATTTGGTCATAAGAAGAATCGAGGGACATCTATATGGATTATCAAAATTTATTCACCCAGGTTCAGGTTGTTGCTGAACCGCATCATGGCTCACCGCTTAATCCCAGAAAGGATGAGCGCGAGCGCATTGGCAAACCATTTTTAGTCCATTTATTTGGGCGGTTAGGTAATGCGCAAATTGGCCCCATCTACTTAGGGACAATTGGTATTGCTTCATTATTTTTTGGCATTATCGGTTTTCAGATCATTGGCTGGAATATGCTGGCCTCAGTGAACTGGGATCCAATCCAGTTTGTGCGCCAACTCTTTTGGTTATCACTTGATCCACCATTGCCAAAGCATGGCTTGAACTTCATCATCCCACTCTCTGAAGGCGGTTGGTGGATGATGGCCGGTGCATTCTTAACAGCATCGGTACTGTTATGGTGGTGGCGAACCTACCGACGCGCGGTTGCGCTCGGCATGGGTACGCATATTGCTTGGGCGTTCTTATCGGCCATTTGGTTATTCTTAGTATTGGGATTCTTTAGGCCACTATTAGTGGGCAGCTGGAGCGAGGGCGTTCCCTTTGGCATCTTCTCGCACTTGGATTGGACCGCCGCGTTCTCCTTGCGTTACGGTAATTTGTTTTACAACCCATTTCATATGCTCTCGATTGCATTCCTCTATGGATCGGCGCTGTTATTTGCAATGCACGGTGCAACCATCTTAGCCGTTGGTCGGTATGGTGGCGAGCGTGAGATTGAACAAATTGTCGATCGCGGTACCGCATCGGAGCGTGCCGGACTATTTTGGAGATGGACCATGGGCTTTAATGCCACGATGGAGTCCATCCACCGTTGGGCCTGGTGGTTTGCAGTATTGGTTCCACTGACTGGCGGAATCGGCATTTTATTAACGGGTACGGTCGTTGATAACTGGTACTTGTGGGCGGTGAAGCATGGGGTTGCACCAGCATACCCTGATGTCTATAGCATTCCCACGGTTGATCCAGCGGCGACATTTGTGCCACCTCCACCCGTCGCGAAATAAGGAGCAATCATGAACTCAATTCAACGCATATTGAGCATTGCTGCTCTTATTGGTGCCACATTATTTCTGACGGCGTGCGAGCGCCCACCGGTCGATTCCGTACAGAGCGGATTTCGGGGCACTGGTATGGCAATGGTGTACAACCCACGAACGCTAGAGGCGCAGGCAGAGAAAAATCAGGTACCCGTATCGATTCCAGCGGATGCTGATGGCCCCAAAGCTGGCGCCGTTTATAAGAATGTGAAGGTCTTAGGAAATCTGAGTGTTGCTCAGTTCACGAACTTTATGGTGGCGATGACCAGCTGGGTTGCTCCTGAACAGGGTTGTGCGTATTGCCATAACGTCGCAAACTTTGCCGAAGACGGAATGTATACCAAGACTGTTTCCCGTAAGATGATCCAGATGACCCAGCGCATTAATGTCGAATGGAAATCACACGTTGCTGATACGGGGGTGACATGCTATACCTGCCACCGTGGCAATAATATTCCACAAAACGTTTGGTTTACGGATCCCGCAAAGCCTCAGGGCAGTGGATTCTTAACAGGTAAGAACGGTCAAAACACACCAGCACCATCGGTGGGTCTGTCGGATTTACCCTATGACCCATTTACCCCTTACTTATTAAAAGCTGAAAACATTCGCATGAATGGGCCAACTGCTTTGCCTACAGGCAATAAGAACAGTATTCAGGATACCGAAAAGGTATTTGGCTTGATGGTGCATATGTCGACCTCATTAGGCGTCAACTGTGCCTATTGCCATAACACCCGCTCAATGCCGGAGTGGTCGCAAAGCCCACCGCAGCGGATGACCGCATGGTATGGCATTCGCATGGTTCGAGACATCAATAACAACTATATGGTGCCACTGACCAACGTATTCCCAGCACATCGATTGGGGCCAGACGGCGATGTTCTAAAAAATAACTGCACCACCTGCCATCAGGGAGCCTATAAACCCCTGTATGGAGTTTCGATGCTCAAAGATTACCCATTCTTGACAGGTACGCCCGCACCGCGTGTTGCTCCGAAGCCTGCTGAGAAAAGCAACACTGTCGCGATGAAGTAAGGAATGATGCAACCGGTATTGATGGCGTCCTTGGTGGCGCCATTTTTTTCTAAATTAGGCGACCATGCTTAAAAGAACCTATCTGCCCAGTGATGACCGTCCCATCGCAGTAGTAATTGGGAGTGGTTTTGGTGGCTTAGCTGCAGCCATTCGGCTTTCGCATAAGGGCTACCGCGTGAAGGTATTCGAGAAGCTCGATAAGCCCGGTGGCCGAGCCTATGTGCACCAACGCGATGGTTACACCTTTGATGCCGGACCCACCATTATTACAGCCCCCTTTTTGCTCGAGGAGTTATGGGAGCTGTGTGGTGAGAAACTCGAAAACGATGTGGATCTGCGACTCATGGACCCGTTTTATCGAATTCGGTTTGACGATGGCAGCCATTTTGATTACACGGGCGATCTGGCGCGCATGCGTGATGAGGTCGCTAAATTCAGTCCAGCTGATTTACCAGGCTACGATCGCTTTTTAGCAGAAGCCGAGAAATGCTACCAACTCGGCTTTAAAGAGCTTAGCAATGTTGCCTTTGACACCATCAGTGATTTGCTCGAAGCCTTTCCATCGATGGTGAAGATGAGGGCTTGGGAGAGTATCTACACACTGGTTGCACGGCATTTAAAGAATGACAAGTTACGCCAGGTGATGAGTTTTCATCCATTATTAATTGGAGGCAATCCCTTCTCGGTGACCGCGGTGTACTCGCTCATTAACTCACTAGAGCGTAAACACGGCGTGTTCTCTGCAATGGGTGGCACGGGCTCACTCATTAAGGGATTAGTCCGTCTATTGGCAGATGTAGGGGTGGACGTGCAATGCAATGCCGAAGTGAAACGGATTGAAGTTCGCGACGGTAAAGTAGTTGGAATTAGCTTAGCGGATGGTAATTTTGTGCCGGCCGATATCGTAGTATCCAATGCCGATGCGGCTTGGACTTATCAGAAATTAATCGAGCCCCAGCATCGTAAAGTCTGGACCAATAAGAAGGTTGCGCGAAGCAAGTATTCCATGAGTCTGTTTGTTTGGTATTTTGGAACCAAGCAGCAATACCCTGATGTGCCACACCATATGATTTTGTTGGGTAAGCGCTACCGTGGATTGCTTGAAGATATCTTCAAGCGCAAAGTGCTTGCGAAGGATTTCAGTCTCTATTTGCACCGCCCGACTGCTACGGACCCGAGTCTTGCGCCTGCCGGCCATGACACCTTTTATGTACTGTCACCCGTGCCGAACTTAGATAGCGGCACTAACTGGCAAGAGACCGCAGAGCCCTATCGTCAAGCCATTGCAGAGTATTTGGATCAATCGGTCTTACCCGGCTTTCAAAAGCATCTCACCACGTCTTTTTGCACCACACCACAGGATTTTCAGGATCGCTTGCTGTCGGTCAAAGGTGCAGCCTTTGGTTTTGAGCCACTCTTGCTACAAAGCGCTTGGTTTAGGCCCCATAACCGCAGTGAGGATGTGAAAGGGCTTTATATGGTGGGAGCTAGCACCCATCCCGGCGCCGGAATTCCTGGGGTTCTTTCGTCAGCCAAGGCGCTAATGTCGGTGGTTCCTCATCCAATTAATGTTGCGAAGGGGTATGCACAATGAACCGTAGCTCGAAGCGCTTTGATGAGGATCTCAATGAATGCGTAGAAACCATGCGCGATGGCTCGAAATCC
>JBEDHB010000106.1:0-4937 GCA_041174325.1 Pseudomonadota bacterium | reverse complement strand
CAAAGAGAATCAAGACAATATTGACGAGGCCACCAAGCAGGGAGCTACCGGAGGCCAAGATGGTCTCAAAACTAGTACTTACTATTTGGTTGGCGTTTGCTGAAAAATGAGCGGTCAATTTTTGAGTGATCGACTCCCTCAAGGCAAGCCAATCAATCTCAATATTAAGGCTCTGTAATTTGGGGCCTAGCCACGTTTGTAGACTTTGAAGCCAAATGGGCAGCTGCGCCTTAATGAGAGGAATTTCATAGCGCAGTAGATTGATTAGGAGCAGCAGGATGATGAGGAAAACGCCAAGCCCGAAAAGCATGCCGATGCTACTGGAGACAGACTTACCAAGCCCAAAGTTTTGCAGACGCAAGACCACTGGCCTCAGAATGTAAGCCAGAATGAATGCAAATAGAAAAGGGGTAAAAATTTCAGCCATAGGCCTTCATACTCTAGAATTCAGAGATTCTAACGATGTAAATGACTGATCTGCTGGATTTACCCTTTTTTGAAGACCCATCTATGAATAATCCATCAAAAACCCCAGGCTTGTCTTACCGCGACGCGGGTGTTGATATTGACGCTGGGGATGCCCTGGTTGACCGCATCAAGCCCTTGGCAAAAAAAACCATGCGCGATGGTGTTTTGGCAGGAATCGGAGGATTTGGGGCCTTATTTGAGGTGCCTAAGCGCTATCAAGAACCCATTTTGGTATCTGGCACCGACGGCGTTGGCACCAAGTTGAAGCTTGCTTTTGAGTGGAATGCCCATGAGACGATTGGCCAGGATTTGGTAGCAATGAGCGTCAATGACATTTTGGTCCAAGGCGCCGAATCCCTTTTTTTTCTAGATTACTTTGCATGCGGTAAGTTATCGGTTGATACAGCAACGACCGTGATTGCCGGAATTGCCAAAGGTTGTGAGTTGGCTGGATGCGCCTTAATTGGGGGTGAAACTGCTGAGATGCCAGGTATGTATCCGCCGGGTGAATACGATTTGGCAGGGTTTGCGGTCGGCGTGGTCGAGAAATCGAAAATTATTGATGGCTCCAGTATTCGGTCGGGCGATGCGATTATTGGAATTGCATCCAGCGGTGCACATTCGAATGGCTATTCGTTAATTCGGAAGATCATTGAGCGCTCTGCTGCAAAACCTAGCGAGACCATTGAGGGTAAGACCTTGCAGGAGTGGGTCATGGCGCCCACTCAAATTTACGTTAAGCAACTTTTAAATGTGATGTCCCATCATCCCTTAAAGGGATTGGCGCATATCACGGGCGGTGGCCTAGTGGATAACATCCCACGTGTACTGCCTGAGAACACGCAAGCGGTGTTGCGACGTGATTCATGGACTCTGCCCCCGCTGTTTCGCTGGTTGCAAATGAAGGGCGGCGTTGCCGATGCGGAAATGGCGCGCGTATTCAACTGCGGTATTGGGATGGTGGTTGTTGTTGATCAGCAAGAAGCAAAAGCCGTGATTGCTAGTATTGAACAGCAAGGCCTAAATGCTTGGTTGTTAGGCGATATTGCTCAGCGTCCAGAGGGAGCGCCACAAACCATTCTTATTTAAAGGACGCTTGGAGAGTGGCCATCGCCATTGACTTTGCGGCTTGAAGTTCTTCTGGGTTAAATGGGTCAAACGCATGTCGCTGCATCGCCCTTAGCCAAGTTACCTGACGTTTACTAAGCTGTCGTGTGGCAGCGTATGCTTTTTGTTTCATCGTTACATAATCCACTTTGCCCTCTAAGTATTCCCACACCTGGCGATAGCCTACCGAGCGAATCGCTGGCAAATTGGTATGCAAGTCGCCGCGCTCAAACAAAGTGCCTACCTCATTCATAAAATTATTTTCAAGCATTTGATCAAAGCGCTCTTCAAGACGAGCATGTAGGGACTGGCGGTTACTTGGTTCTAATGAAATTACTTCAACAGCGTGCTCGGAGAATTCTGAATCGCGCCCAGTAGCGCTTGGTGACTCTTCAAATAACTGGGATAGAGGTTGGCCTGTTAATGCGTAGACCTCGAGCGCTCGCTGAATTCGCTGACTATCGTTGGGCTGAAGTCGATTGGCAGTGATTGGGTCAATCTGAGCTAGCTTGGCATGCATGCCGGGCCAACCCAGCAAGGCAGCTTCAGCATCCAGGCGCTTGCGCGTTTCTGGATCCGCAGGCGGCAGTTTTGAGAACCCATAGACCCAAGCGCGCCAGTACAGCATGGTTCCACCCACAATCAGTGGAATATTCCCCCGTGCTTTGATCTCTTGAATCAATTGTTTTGCATCGTTAGCAAAATGTGCCGCCGAATAACTCTCGCTCGGATCACGAATATCAATCAGATGATGCACAACCTCGGCTTGCTCAGCAGCAGTGGGCTTCGCAGTCCCGATATCCATACCCCGATATACCAGGGCAGAATCCATGCTGACGATCTCGATATTCTGATGCTGTTGGCGACATTGTCTAGCCAACTCAAGAGCCAAATTACTTTTGCCGACCCCGGTTGGACCAACAATCGATAAAACCTTAGCCGGCATCCGCTCTGCTGAAATTAGTGTTGACGGACTTGATGCTCAAGCGTGGCAATGTGTTCCCGAATTTCATTCGCATCGCTAGCATTGGGAACTTCAGAGAGGTAACACTGCATATCGTCGATGGCAGGACGTAGATATTCCAATTGGGCATAGATTAAGCCGCGGTCTCGAATCTCTTCCATGGCATCAGGCAAGAGGATTACGAGCCGCTGTTGAACCCCCAGCAAACGTTCCCAACGCTCATGTTCGGTATAGATGAGTTTGAGGTTGCGTAAAAAGCGCGAGACAATCTCGCGGCAACTGGAAACTCGTAAAAAAACAGTGAGCGGTAATTGCAACTCGCCGACGTATCCCCTCGCCTCTAAATACGGATCGAGCATTTCTTGAAGTTCATGTTTCGATAGGGATGCGCCAGTCAATGGATCCATAATGATCTCGCCTTGTGGCAAGGAAACGCGCAGCATGAAGTGATTGGGAAACGATACTCCACGGATTTTTAATCCAATCTGATGACCTAGCTCCATCATTAAGATGGCTAGTGAAATTGGAATGCCTCGACGACTCTGTAAAACATGATGTAGGTAGGAGTTCTCGGGAGCATAAAAATCATTGGGATTCGGACCAAAGCCAAGCTCGGTGTAAAAGAAATGTTTGAGTTGTTGGAGCCGCTGCACAGCAGAGGCATCGGCAGAAATTCGTTTTTTGAGTCGATCGCCCAGCTGATCAATCTCATCGAGGGTATGCTGGACATCTAAGTCAGGAAACGCATGTTGTGCAACTGCAATGCATGCCTCTGTTAAAGGAAAATGCTCGTCTTCGGCAACCAGGGTGGCAAAGTAGTCAAGTTGTTGAGTTGGCATATTTCCTATTTTGCATGACGCAGAAAATTTTGCCAGCGCAAACCAACGATCCATAGGCTTGCAAAGTAAATCGCTGCTGCAGATGCCAACCAGAGACCGAGAAGACCAATGCGAATCAAGGGGTTGACTTGTAAGGCGAGCCAATCGTGTGCCTGTGCACCATAAAAAAGCACCATACTCAGTGGTAATAAGCCAACAAGCAATTGTCCAAAATATTTAAACCAGCCGACCGCACTTGGAAGGGCGCCACGTCGACGTAGCCCAAGCCATAACAAGGCTGCGTTTAAACAGGCTCCAAGACCAACGGATAGAGCAAGGCCAGCATGGGCAAATAATGGCACAAGCCCAATATTCGCGAGCTGAGTGAATACCAAGACCACCAATGCAATTTTGACGGGAGTACGAATATCCTGACGCGAATAAAAGCCTGGGGCCAAGATCTTGACCAAAATGAGACCAATCAGCCCCACGCCATAGGCAGCCAGTGCTTGCCGGGTCATTTCCACATCCATGGCATTAAATTGCCCGTAGTGATACAAAACGGCTGATATTGGGCTGCCAAATATAAACAAGGCGATCGCGCAGGGAGCTGCCAGCAAAAAAGTTAAGCGTAAGCCCCAAATCAATAACTCTCCGGCCTGCGCAGTATCTTGAGCAGCATTTGCTTTGCTCAGGCTTGGCAGTAAAACAGTTCCAAGTGCGACTCCCAGCAGAGCAGTCGGAAACTCCATCAGGCGATCGGCATAGGAGAGCCAAGAGACGCTACCGGTTTGCAAATGCGAGGCAATATTGGTGTTGATGATGAGGGAAATTTGCGCAACGGAGACCGCAAATACAGCCGGCACCATGAGTTTTAGGACACGGCGGGCATCTGGATTTTGCCAAGCAGATTTGATTTTTCTGGGGAGTAGGCCGATTCGAGGCAATAATCCAAGTCGCATTAAGGCTGGAATCTGAATCGCCAGCTGCAAGACGCCCCCGATCATGACCCCGATGCTTAAGGCATAAATCGGTTGCTCTAGAGTTGGGGCAATGAAAAGAGCGCCACCGATTAAGGAAAGATTGAGGAGTACCGGGGTGAAGGCTGGCACCGCAAAACGACCAAAGGTATTGAGGATGCCAGCCGATAAGGAAACCATCGAAATTAGACCAATGTAGGGGAACATGACGCGCGTCATGAAGACGGTGGTCTCAAAGGCGGCCCCATCCTTAAGACCCGCTGCAATGATAAAAACCAGGATCGGTGCGGCTAGGACCCCAATCATGACCGTGAGACTGAGGGCCCAAAACAGAATGGTGGCAATCGCGTCGATTAATGCTCGGGTCTGATCTTTTTCTCCCCGATTGGAGATTTCACCTAGGATTGGCACAAATGCCTGCGAGAAGGCCCCTTCCGCAAAGAGTCGACGCAATAGGTTGGGGAGCCTGAAGGCTACATTAAAGGCATCGGTCCACTCCGAGGCACCAAAGCTTCTGGCGATCAAGGTTTCTCGAACCAATCCCGTAATGCGGGAAATCATGGTTAGAGAGCTTACCTTCGCTGCGGCAGAGAGGAGGTT
>JBEDHB010000105.1:0-4938 GCA_041174325.1 Pseudomonadota bacterium | reverse complement strand
TATCTGGATTAGCTGATCCTCTGGACGAGTTAGCCAAACGCATCTCCGATCGATATCGCCTGATTTGCTTTGATGAGTTTCATATTAATGATATTGCTGATGCCATGATCATGTATCGCCTCTTAAAGGCTTTGTTCATTGATCGGGTGCAGTTCATCATGACCTCCAACTATCGACCTGATCAGCTTTATCCCAATGGCTTACACCGTGACCGGCTGTTACCAGCGATTAAGCTGTTAGAGCAAAAACTCGATGTCTTGAACGTGGATGCAGGAAGTGATTATCGGCAAATGCAGATGACACGCATTCAGGCTTATTTAACACCCTTGAATGAAACAACCCATCGGCAGATGGAAGATTACTTTCGTGAGTTGATTGGTAAACAGATCGAGGCTACGGATCGCATCCTCAAAATTGAGTCGCGCGAGATTCGGGCTCAACATTTGGCCGAGGGTGTCGTTTGGTTTGATTTCCAAACGCTGTGCGCGGGCCCTCGCTCTCAAAATGATTATTTAGAGATTGCCAATACGTTTCATACGGTAATGGTCTCCGAGGTGCCGTATATGCCACCGCGCTTAACCAATGAAGCTAGGCGCTTTATTTGGCTGATTGATGTGCTCTACGATCATCGGGTGAAATTAATTATGTCCGCCGAAGTGCCTCCCGATCAGCTCTATACCGAGGGACAGGTTGTCAGTGAATTCGCCCGAACCGTCTCACGTTTAATGGAGATGCAATCCCGGGAATATATTGAGGCACCGCGTCGCCTCATCAATGCGCAACTGACCTAAAATAGGGTAATGAGCATGCCATCCCCTATCAATGCCGATTTGCATTGCCACTCGGTGGTCTCTGACGGCACCTTAACGCCAGAGGAGCTGGCTGTGCGCGCCCATCAAAATGGAGTGCACTTGTGGTCTTTAACCGACCATGATGTCTTGGGTGGTCAAGAGCGTGCGCAGCAAGCTGCCCTCAATCTGGGCATGGAGTATCTATCGGGTGTCGAGATTTCCATTAGCTGGATGGGGCAAACCGTTCATATTGTTGGCTTAGGATTTGACGCCAGCAATCCGATCTTGCAAGAGGGCTTACGTGCCACGCGCGATGGTCGTGAAGAGCGTGCTCGTCTGATGGCGGCACAGCTACAGCAAATTGGCATTGAAAACAGTTACGAGGGCGCCCTAAAGTTCGCCGGTAACCCTGAGTTGATTGCGCGCACCCACTTTGCACGTTTCTTAGTGGAGCAAAACGTGTGTCGCGATATGGATGAGGTATTCAGAAAATACTTAGTCGCCGGCAAACCCGGTTATGTTTCGCACCGTTGGGCAAACCTGGATCAGGCGGTTGAGTGGATTACGGGTGCCGGTGGCGAGGCAGTGATCGCACACCCAGGTCGCTATCGTTTGAATGCCATACAAATGGATGAGCTCTTTGCCCGGTTTAAGGATCTTGGTGGCGCTGGCATTGAAGTCGTGACCGGTAGCCATAGCCCCGATCAATACCAAACGTATGCGAAGGTCGCCGAGCGCTATGGCTTTATGGCCTCGCGTGGATCGGATTTTCATGATCCGCAGGAGAGCGATATTGATTTAGGGCATCTTCCCCATCTTCCGGAGCACCTCAAGCCCATTTGGTCGGCCTTTCATTAAATAAGCGACAATCCTTCTTATGTTTGCAGAACGCGTTTTATCCGGCATGCGTCCCACGGGCGCCTTGCATTTAGGCCACTACCATGGCGTCTTAAAAAATTGGGTTCGTCTTCAGGCCGAATATCCCTGTTTCTTCTTTGTCGCTGATTGGCACGCATTGACAACCCACTATGAGACCCCTGAGGTGATTCAGGAGTCGGTCTGGGAGATGGTGATCGATTGGTTAGCAGCGGGTGTAGACCCCAATCAAGCCACATTATTTATTCAGAGTCGGGTACCAGAGCACTCAGAGCTATTTCTTCTGCTAGCGATGGGTACTCCTTTGGGTTGGCTTGAACGGGTGCCCACCTACAAAGACCAGATCGAGAAACTCAAAGAAAAAGATTTACAGACCTATGGCTTTCTAGGTTATCCCTTGCTACAAGCTGCCGATATCTTGATCTATCGAGCACTCTACGTTCCGGTTGGTGAGGATCAAGTTCCCCATGTGGAAATGACCCGCGAAGTAGCCCGGCGCTTTAATCATCTCTATGGCCGTGAGCCAGGCTTTGAAGAAAAAGCCCTCGAAGCGGTAAAAAAACTTGGAACGAAGCGTGCAAAACTCTATCTGGAACTTCGTAATGCCTACCAGGAACGGGGTGAAGATGAGGCGCTAATGCAAGCGCAAGCACTCTTACAAGAGGCGCAAAGTTTATCGATGGGTGACCGTGAACGTTTATTCGGATACCTAGAGGGCGCTCGCAAGATTATTTTGGTTGAGCCTCAAGCTTTATTAACCGAGGCAGCCCGAATGCCAGGTCTGGATGGGCAAAAGATGTCCAAATCCTATGCCAATACGATTGCAATTCGAGAGGCGCCTGATGAAGTGATTCGTTTAGTTCGGACCATGCCAACCGATCCTGCCAGAGTGCGGCGCACTGATCCTGGCAACCCAGCCCATTGTCCCCTGTGGCAGTTTCATCAGGTGTATTCGGATCAGACGACTAAAGACTGGGCTCACAAGGGTTGCCAATCTGCGAGCATTGGTTGCCTAGACTGCAAACAACCGGTGATTGATGCCATCTTGCGTGAGCAGCAACCCATGTTTGAGCGTGCACAGCAGTATCTGGATGATCCAAGCCTATTGCGCTCCATCATTGCGGATGGTTCGGACAAGGCGCGCAAGGTTGCCCAAGAAACGATGCGGGATGTGCGTGAGGCCATGGGTCTGGACATTGATTGATTACGAATCACGTGCACGGCACTTTAGAAACCGTTTCTCCTTGGATTGCCCAATACGCTGACCTGATTGTTCCTGGAGGCAAGGTCTTGGATCTTGCCTGTGGCGGTGGTCGACATGCAACATACCTCGCTAATCGAGGTTTAATGGTGTTAGCGGTTGATCGTGATGCAGAGTCCTTAGCCCGCATTCAGAATGATTTTGTGATGACCCAGCAAATGGATCTTGAGGGGGAGACATGGCCACTCCCCGAATCTGAATTTGGTAAATGGAATGCCATTGTGGTGAGTAATTATCTCTATCGGCCTTATTTGGATCAATTGCCCAGTCTTTTGGAAGAGGGCGGTATCTTGCTCTATGAGACCTTTGCAATCGGCAATGAAGAATTTGGTAAACCCTCAAACCCAAACTTTTTACTCCAGCATGGCGAGTTATTGGATCTTGCCAAGCGGCATGAATTGCATGTGGTGGCTTATCAGGATGGTTATCGCGAAATCCCCAAACCAGCCATGGTTCAAAGCCTATGCGCTAGCCGGGGACTGCCCAAAATACGCCATCCGTTACAATTTAATGCTTAAGCCGTTTGATCGATAAAGCCCTTATGAATTCAGCCATGATGACCGGAAGTATGGTTGCAATCGCAACCCCAATGCACGAAGACGGTAGTCTTGATTACCCCGCGTTGCATTCCTTGCTCGATTGGCATGTGAGCGAGGGCACAGATGCGATTGTGATCGTTGGCACTAGCGGTGAGTCACCGACGGTATCCGTTGAAGAACATTGTGAGTTGATCCGTATCACCGTTGAACATATTAATGGGCGCATCGCTGTTATTGCTGGAACTGGTGGTAACTCAACCCGAGAAGCCATTGAACTGACGGAATACGCTAAAAAGGTGGGCGCTGATGCCAGCCTGCAAGTGGTGCCGTATTACAACAAGCCCACGCAAGAGGGAATGTACGCCCACTTTAAAACGATCGCCGAGCGCGTCGATTTACCAGTCATTTTGTATAACGTGCCTGGGCGCACGGTAGCCGATCTTGCTAACGAGACCACAGTGCGTTTGGCACAAGTGCCAGGCGTGATTGGAATTAAAGACGCGACGGGCAATCTTGAGCGGGGTTCACTCTTATTAGCCGATCTTAAAAGTAAACAACTCAACCAGTTTGCGGTCTATTCAGGTGATGACCTAACCGCCTTATTCTTGATGCTCATGGGTGGGCACGGCAATATCTCGGTAACCGCCAATGTGGCGCCTCGTCTGATGAGTGAGCTTTGCAAAGCAGCGATCGCAGGTGATGCGAAGCGCGCTCGCGAGATTCAGTATCAGTTGTTGGCAGTCCATAAGATGATGTTTATCGAGGCTAATCCCATACCCGTGAAATGGGCCTTGCATCAGATGGGCAAGATTCCAGCCGGAATTCGGTTACCATTGACGCCACTTAGCGAGCCATTGCGTGAGCCCTTGCGTCAGGCGCTGGGCCAAGCTGGCTTGCTGTAATTTTGTAAGGATCGAATGCGCCCAGTTCTTCATACCTTATCCTTGACTTGCGCAGTCATTGCTCTGACTGCGTGCAGTAGCTTCAGTAGTATGACCGCTAGTGATAAGGTGGACTACAAAAAATCCGGTGATGTGCGCGGTCCCAATCTAGCGTTGCCCCCCGACTTAATTACGGCGCAAGCGGATCGCCGTTATGTGGTGCAGGATGGAACTGCCACCATGTCGGAGTACAACCAAGCGGTCAAGAAATCCTCCCAAACACGCTCGAACGTGCTGACCGGTATCCCCGGAATGAAGATTGAGCGCGATGGTGATCGGCGTTGGCTGGTGGTCGATAGGTCAGCTACGGAGCTTTACCCTCAAGTAAAAGATTTTTGGCAAGAGAATGGATTTTTGCTGGTGATTGATTCACCATCCACGGGCATTATGGAAACCGACTGGGCCGAAAATCGTGCCAAGATTCCGCAGGACATTATTCGAAGAACCTTAGGACGCGTGTTGGATTCTGTCTACGATTCGGGGGAGCGCGACAAATTCCGAACTCGTCTTGAGGTGCAAAAACCCGACGT
>JBEDHB010000104.1:0-4971 GCA_041174325.1 Pseudomonadota bacterium | reverse complement strand
GTGCATGGCTCTATAACGAAGATAGTTCCGATTATGCCAATTCAGTAGTGCATATCATCGCGATTGACAAAAATGATCCAGCCGGGTTAAAGCAGTATCTAGGTGATCGTGATGCAAGCTCCTTACAAGGATCTGGAGCTGTTGATCACATTGCTTTCTTTACAACTGGACTTGAGAAAATGACAGCTCATTTGAAAAATCTAGATGTACCCTTTCGAGAGCGTACCGTTCCGAGTTTAAACCTACATCAAGTCTTCGTGGATGATCCAAATGGAATTGTGATCGAACTCAACTATCCAGCGAATGAGAAGACTGCTTAGCGGATAGTTGTGGCAAAAATACTGGTTGCGGGCGGATCACTTGGTGGCCTATTTGTCGCCAATTTATTGCATCGTAGCGGTCATCTCGTAACAGTTCTTGAAAAATCAGTTGGCTCGATGGATGGGCGTGGCGCCGGTATTGTTACTCATGAATCTTTACGAGTTGCCCTAAGAGAATGCGGAGCAATAGTCGATGAAACTTTAGGAGTTGCCGTTTCTAAACGAGTTACTTTAGGGATTGATGGTTCTTGTCTTGGCGAAATCACAATCCCCCAAATACTGACATCCTGGAGCAGACTCTACCAAATTTTGAAGCTGTGTTTTCCCAAGTCTTTGTATTTACAAGGTAAGGTAATTCATAAACTTCAACAAAATACTGATGAGGTTTTAGTTGAGTGCGAGGATGGCTCACAATACAAAGGTGATCTTTTAATAGCATCGGACGGTATTCGATCTTTGGTGCGAAATTTACTCGCACAACATATTCAACCAAAATATGCTGGTTATATTGCTTGGCGTGGTGTATGCGATGAAAAATTATTAAGTCAATATACCCGCGAAACATTATTCAATTATTTTGGGTTTTGCTTACCTTCAGGCGAACAAATGTTGGGTTATCCGGTTGCTGGTACTGGTAATAACACTCAGATTGGTCATCGACGGTTTAACTTTGTTTGGTATCGACCCACAAAGAACCAAGATGAACTAACAAAACTGTTAACTGATGATGTTGGTAATGTCCACCTTAATGGAATTCCTCCAGCTTTAGTTTCCAAAAAATATATTGATTCCATGCGCGCAGAATCAAAGATGATCTTGGCGCCTCAATTCGCTGAGGTAATTGAAAAGACTGTACAACCGTTTTTTCAACCTATTTACGATGTGTACTCAGAGCAAATTCACTTTCAACGTGTGGCATTAATGGGTGATGCATCCTTTGTTGCGAGGCCTCATGTTGGAATGGGCGTAACTAAAGCAGCTGAAGATGCTCAGTCGATAAACCGACATATTCAAATACTTGGTGCTAACCCTAATGCCTTAAGAGCCTATGAATTAGAGCGCTTATCCATGGGACAAAAAATTATTCGCCACGCTCAGTTTTTGGGAAGGTATATGGAATCACAAGGCTCCGCTGGAAGCGGAGATCAACCTGAACCACTCCGCAATCCTAATACTGTCATGGTTGAGACCGCTTTGGGATTAGATAAAGCCCACGAAGAAAGTATTAATATCTAGCTAATAAGCGAAAAGCTTAGTAAAGTAGTTTTGTATATAAAAGGAGGCTCAAATGAGTAAAAAAACAAATCAAACACGCCGAAATATTTTAGTAGCTGGTGCTGCAGCAGCAAGCTCTCCATTTTGGTTCAATATCGCTACTGCTCAGTCAAGCACAATTAAGATTGGATTTCCCGTTCCCTTGACTGGCCCTTTTTCAGCAGAAGCGCAAGACCAAGTTCGTGCTGCTGAACTTGCAATTAAGGAATTTAATGATTCCGGGGGATTTAATGGTCGTAAAGCCGAATTACTTGTGCGTGATGACAAGCTCAATCCTGGTGAAGCAGCTACTCGCACACTAGAACTAATTGAGAAAGACAAAGTAGATTATGTGGTTGGCTCCTTATCTGCAGCTACTCAATTATCGATCAATGCTGTCTGCAAAGAACGAAAGGTTATCTTTAATTCAATTAGCCAATCCGATGCAATTAATGAAGTAAAAGATTGGTCGATTTATACCTTTCATGAAGCTCTAAATCCACATATGACAGCCGGTGCTGTAGCTCGCTATGCATTCCCAAGGTTTGGTAAAAAAGTTGTTTATCTTACAGCTGACTATGCTTACGGGCATGAAATGGTTCGTGGCTTTGAGAGGGCTGGTAAGTCCTTAGGTGCAACCACTCTTGCTGATATTCGTCACCCATTAGGAACATCCGATTACTCAGCATTTTTACCGCGAATTAAAGCACTTAACCCAGACGTCCTGGTCTTGTGTAACTTCGGCCGAGACTTGGTGAATTCCGCAAAACAATGTACGGATTTTGGACTTAAATCAAGTATGAAGATTATTACACCTGTTCTTCTCTACACAGCCCGTCAGGCTGGTGGTCCAGAAGCGTTTGAAGGCATACTTGGTGGAACGTCCTATTACTGGGGAATGGAAGATCGTGTTCCAAGCGCCAAGGCCTTTAATGACAAATTCCGCAAGGCGTACAACGGAATTGTGCCATCCGACTATGGCGCATTAGGGTATGCAGGTATTTTGAGTGTTTTGCAAGCAGTCAAGAATGCAAAGTCTACTGACACCCCAAGAGTCATTGCTGCTATGGAACAACTCAAGTATGACTGGTACAAAGGCCCACAGTTCTATCGCAAATGTGACCATCAATCTGTTCAATCAGTTATCGTCATCGAGTCAAAATCTAAGAATATGAAGGATAAATATGATGTCTTTAATGTTCTTGCAATTGATGGTCCGGATGAAAAAACCCTACGAAGCTGTGAAGAGTTAGGCCACAAAGCATAGTCAGTCAGCAATTCAAACCTACCCGCTCACTATCTGGGCGGGTGTTTTTTAGATTAATTTATGGCCGGCCTTACTCTTGAACTCCTTGGTATGCAATTGCTAACAGGAATTGCACTTGGAAGTATCTATGCTCTTTTAGCGCTTGGTCTATGTCTAATTTTTGGAATGCTTGGGGTCGTCAATTTTGCCCATGGCGCATTTTTTATGGTCGGGGCATTTCTAGGTGTTTATTTTTTGGGGCTTACAGGAAATTTTTTATTTAGCATACTGCTGGTCCCAATAGTGACTGGCGCAATTGGGTTGGTAACAGAACGATTCCTAATTCGACCACTATATGGTAGAGGTATTGATTACCCTCTATTACTCACCTTTGGACTTTCATACGTCCTAATAGAGATCATGCGCGTTTCATTTGGTATCGAAGGTTTGCCTTCCATCACCCCCGATAGCCTAAAAGGTTCGATGAATGTTGGAATTGGTTATTTCCCAAAATATCGTATTTTTTTGATTGCAGTGACTGCTTTGATTATTTTGGGTATTTGGTTTTTTATACAAAAGACACGCTATGGCTTGATTATCAAAGCAGGATCGCGTGATCCTGAAATTGTTAAAGTATTGGGCGTCGATGTAGCAAAAGTTTGGTTATTAGTCTTTGGAATTGGCACTGCGATAGCGGGCCTTTCTGGAATCCTGGCATCTCCAACTCGCTCCGTGAACCCAGAAATGGGAATTCCTATTCTTGCAGAATCTTTTGTGGTAACAGTGGTTGGTGGAATGGGCTCTCCAATTGGTGCTGTTGTGGCCGGCTTACTTGTTGGAGTAGTTTATAGCCTAACTTCGCTTTTCGCCCCAGCTCTAGCCGAGCTGTCGATTTTTGTGCTGATGGCAGTAGTTCTGCTGATTCGCCCACAAGGTTTGTTTGGTAAATCTGGCTTTATGAGTTAGGCATTTGTCATGCAAGCTATTTTTCAACTAATTTCCACTCACCGTGTTTTAGCTACTACCTTGTTTTTGATGGTATTTCCATGGTTAATGCCGTATGAAGCTCTAGCAATCAATATTTTGATCTTTGGCTTATTTGCGATGGGCTTTAATCTTTTATTTGGATACATGGGCCTCCTCTCATTTGGACACGCTGCCTTCCTAGGAATGGGAAGTTACATAACCGGCATCAGCATTGTGAGCTTCGGCATGCCTTGGGGTGCCGCTATTTTATTTGGGGTAATTGCCGCTGCCTTTGGTGGTCTTGTTATTGGATTTTTAGCAATCCGCACTCGAGGTATTTATTTTTCAATGGTTACTCTAGCATTGGGTCAAATTGTGTACTACGGGTTTTATAAAGCAGAAAAACTCACCGGCGGTGAAAATGGTTTAAGAGGAGTAAAAGTTGATCCATTTAATATTTTTGGTTTTAAGGTCGACTTCTTAAACCCATTAATTAAGTACTACATCATACTTTTCTTTGTTGTAATAGCCATTTGGCTAGTTTCCAGAATCTTAAAATCACCCTTAGGCGCTGTGATGGAGGCTATCCGTGAGAATGAAAAAAGGGTGTCTGCCTGTGGCTATAACGTAGCACAAACCAAGCTCTTAGTATTT
Source organism: Pseudomonadota bacterium (assembly GCA_041174325.1). Lineage (GTDB taxonomy): Bacteria > Pseudomonadota > Gammaproteobacteria > Burkholderiales > Burkholderiaceae > Polynucleobacter. The sequence continues at coordinate 531 of JBEDHB010000104.1, read as the reverse complement.
ATCTTATCAGCGGCCATCTGTGGATTGGCTGGCTCGCTTCGCGCCCTTCATCTATCAATCGTACCAATTGACTCTTTACATTATCTGCAATCTGGTCAAGCGGTTATGATGAGTATTTTAGGGGGCATGGGAACCTTCTTTGGTCCTTTTGTTGGCGCAGCGGTAATGCTTTACCTTGAAGATGTAGTGACAAGCTTTACAAAACACTGGATGGCTGTCGTAGGATTAATTTTTATCTTCTTTGTACTATTTTTCCCTAAGGGAATTTGGGGAAGCATACTGGAGTATCTTCGTGTTCAGAAAGGTACACCAAAATGAGCGCGGCGAATATAACCCCTATTTTGGAAGCACAGCATGTATCTATGCAATTTGGAAAGTTCAAGGCCTTAAGTGATGTGTCAACAAGTTTTCAAACAGGTAGTCTAACGGCTATTATTGGTCCTAATGGTGCTGGAAAAAGTACTTTTTTTAATGTTTTAAGTGGTGCCTTTCCACCGTCTGAGGGAAAAATTCTTTTCAATGGCGTTGATA
>JBEDHB010000103.1:0-4997 GCA_041174325.1 Pseudomonadota bacterium | reverse complement strand
CTTGGGGAATTCAAGAGAATAATTTAATTCAAATTCGCTCACACACGAAGCAATTTAGCGGTGACCGTCAGAGCATTCGGGAGCAGGCTTGCGTTTACGCGATCAAATCACTACTCGAACAACTCAGCTCAAACGCTGGGGGCTAATTTGACTTCAACCAGCCTTTGTGCCGGAAATACCCCAGAGGAATCATTGCGGAGATGATCATGCTGGTAATTGCCAGTGGATAGCCCCAGGTCTCTTTGAGTTCAGGCATGTATTCAAAGTTCATACCCCAAACGCTGGCCAGTAAGGTTGGGGGCATTAAAGCGACCGAGACCACCGAGAAGATCTTAATAATTTTGCTTTGGTTCAGACTAATAAAACCAACGGTGGCATCCATTAAGAAGTTAATCTTGTCAAATAAGAATGCCGTGTGATTTTCTAGGGAATCAATGTCTCGCAAAATCTGACGTGCTTCTTCTTGTTGCTCATCAGACAATAGCTTACTGCGCATCAAAAATGACAGAGCGCGTCGCGTATCCATCACATTGCGACGAATCCGACCATTGGTATCTTCTTCGGTAGCAATCGTCTCAAGAACTTCTGCTGCGTCGGCATCGGTAATAGTCTCTGATAAAACGCGTTTACCTGCGCGCTCAAGATTTTCATAAACCTCCTCGAGCGCATCTGCCGAGTACTCGGCATCGGTCGAATACAAATCAAGGAGCACATCCTTGGCGTTGCTTACCGAGCCTGGACGCAAACGTGCCCGCAAGCGCACTAGTCGAAACACCGGTAAATCTTCATCGTGGATGGAGAACAAGACCTGATTGGTCAAAACGAATGCCACCCTCACGTTACGTGATGTATCTTCTTCGTCAAGCAAAAAGTCGGTGCGAATATGCAGATGCCCATCGTCTGCTTCAAAATAGCGCGCAGACGCCTCCAAGTCCCCAAGGTCGTCCAACTCAGGAAGTTGGACCGCAAAAGCCTCTTTAATCCAAAGGAGCTCTTCCTCTTCAGGGTCAATCACGTCAATCCAAATTGGATTGTGGTGTTGGAGCAGTTCATTGCGATCTTCGACTTGCTCTTGCGATAGACGGCCGTTTTGTAGGACGAACAAGTTGATCATGGTGAACTCCCGACGAATGCGCTAGTTTATCCTATGCACTATGAATCGTTCATTACATTTGGCAAAAAATCCGGGGTCCTTTCGGGATCAAATCGAAGCTGCCTGGGCGTCCCAGGGCAGCATGCTCTGCCTAGGCTTGGATCCCGACCCCCAGCGCTTCCCGCCTAGCTTAGGCAAAAGCCCCAAAGCCATCCTCAACTTTTGTAAAGAAATTGCGGATTCATGTGCCGACTTGGTATGTGCGTTTAAACCACAGTTTGCCTACTTTGCCTCCCAACGGGCAGAGGATCAACTGGAAGAACTAATCGCCCACCTCAAAACATCCTACCCACAGATCCCCATTATTTTGGATGCCAAACGGGGTGATATTGGTAGCACCGCCGAGCATTACGCACTGGAAGCGTTTGAGCGTTACGGGGCCGATGCTGTCACGGTCAATCCATATATGGGTAGAGACTCGATCGAACCCTATCTTCAGCACCCCGGCAAAGGGGTCATCATCCTGTGCCGCACCTCCAATCCAGGCGGATCCGATATACAAAACCTGCCCATCAACAGCAATCAGACTGTGTTTGAACACGTTGCACGCCTTGCCAAAGAATGGGATCGAGCTAGTCAAATTGCCCTTGTGGTGGGCGCTACCTTTCCCCAAGAAATCGCGCGAGTTCGAGCCATCGTCGGCGCCATGCCTTTACTCATTCCCGGAATTGGGGCGCAAGGCGGAGACATTGAAGCGACGGTTGCTGCGGGCCAAGTGGCAAATCGACCCGGTACGGGAATGATGATTAACTCATCGCGCGCCATTTTGTATGCGAGCGCTGGGGAAGACTTTGCAGATGCCGCAAGAAAAGTAGCCATGGCAACCCGAGATGCAATTCGCTCTGCGCAAGCTAAATAAAAAATGATGCTTTGTGTTGCTAGCGGTTTTTAGGTAAGGCTACGCGGTCCATATTCTCTAAGATAAATTGTTGGCGCGCGCCAAAATCAATGCTGCCGCGTTTGCAATATTTGCCTTTATCAAAGCACTTCGGAGCTGGTAGAGCGGATGCCAACGCAGCTGCCTGTTCGCGACTAATTGTTTTGGGATTGGCTACATAGTAGTGAGAGCTTGCGGCACCAATCCCAAAAATCCCCTCGCCCCATTCGACGGAGTTCATATAAATCTCAAGAATGCGCTGCTTAGAAAGCATGAGCTCTAAAAGGCCAGTAATCACAAGCTCTTGGGCCTTACGTACATAATTTTTTTCGGAGGAAAGAAATAAATTCTTGGCCAATTGCTGAGTGATTGTGGAGCCACCGCGCACCACCTTACTGCCGCCCTTTTGGTTTCGCTCCCACGCTTTTTGCATATCGTCAATCCGAACGCCGCTGTGTTTAAAAAAAATATCGTCTTCGCTCACCAAAATCGCCCGCTTTAAATCATTGCTGATCTGCTCGTACGGAACCCAACGATGCTGGATTGGACAAGTCAAACTCCAGTGACAAAGGCGCCAACGTTCAGCCCTCTGAAATGCTGTACTGCTTGGATTCATGAATGCCCATAGACCAATCTGAATCACAAAGTAAAACTGCAAACCGATCAGCCCCCAAGCCATGCATTTGAGGAAATACATGACCCATGGCATGATGATTAGGCGTGGCGCAGCTGTGCGACAACAGCCCGAGTATCTAAACGCCCGATGTCCACCTGGCGCCATTGGCTAAATGCAATCGCAGCTTGCTCAACTAACATCCCCAAGCCGTCACTGATACGACAGCCGCGCTGCAAGGCTTGCTCCATAAAAACCGTGTTTTTACCGTACACCAAATCATACGCAAAGCCGCCGGTGCAAAAAACATGGTCTGCCGCTAATGTGCTTAAAGGGCTTTGGTCATCGAGTCCAGCTGAGCTCGAATTGATCACGAGTGAGAATGCAGGGGTTTCATGGTCTTCCAACTGAGCAATGCTACTTGCTACTAACTCAATATCAAGCTCTGTAGCCAAAGACTGAAATATCGACACGAGCTCGTGGGCTTTTTGAGGAGTGCGGTTAGCAATCCAAATCCGTTTGGGCTTTTGGTTTAGTAGTGGTTCAACGATGCCACGACTTGCGCCACCAGCGCCCACAATCAGGACATCTGCTTCATGAATGGCCATTCCTTGAGACAGCAGATCAGCCACCAATCCAGCCCCATCGGTGTTATCACCGCAGAGCACCCCGTCTTTTTGCCAGACCGTATTCACGGCGCCCGCTAAGCGAGCACGGGTAGTCAATTGTTTGCATAACTCGTAGGCATTTAACTTAAATGGAATCGTAATACTTGCGCCTTGACCACCGAGTGCAAAAAATTGGATGAGCATTGCTGCGAATCCATCCAGTGGCGGCTGAACCCTTAAATACTTTATAACGTGCTGAATTTGCAAGGCAAACTGTTCATGAATCAGTGGAGATTTACTGTGCCCAATCGGATTGCCAAATACCGCATAAATATTTTTGCCAACAAAACTATTTGGCTGCAACTCGGTCAAAAATGGGTAGTGACTCATGGTTTAGAACCGTTTTTTAGTTCAAAACGATTGCCGGATTGATCTTTCAAATCACGCGTAAACTCAAACGTTGAAACCCAATCCAAAACATCGATCTGCTGGCGCATCTCGCTGGGAAAGGCCCCAAATGGAGCGGCAGCGCGCACAATCGCAACTGCTTGCCGATCAAGCTCAGGGATACCCGACGAGCGACTTACTTCAATGCCCTCACGCCCTTTGACATTATTGGTAATCCGACCCTCTGCATCAACACTCACAGTTAACACCAAGCTACCGTACAACGGCCGTCCCTGCACACGAGGAAAAAAAGTATTGCCATAGGCTTCAATCTTTTGACGCATGCCATCATAGTAATAGGCAAACGCAACCGTTTTTGTGCTACTTGCACTAAGGACCGCTCGACGCGGAAGGCGCCCCTCGGGACTGAGTCGTCTAGCGAGCTCAGACTCTAAGGCGTTGGTTTGAGAGAGCGGTTTTGACTCCTCACCCGATCGTGTTCCAGTGGCTTGCTTTTTTTCGGCATCTAACTTCGATAACAATTGCTTCTGGCGCTTCTCGAGTGCCTCTAACTTAGCATCGGCGCCCAAGTGGGCACGGTGCATCGCACTCGCATCCTCTCGAATAGTGAGGCCTCCACCATCCAAATTGGCTTGCGCTAATTTCTGCGCTTTTGGAGGAGGTGCGGGGCTAGACGCATTCACAAGCACGATACTCAATGGCGTATTTAAGCGCCGTTCCGTTTCAGGCGCATTAAACCAACGTTGACTCAATAGAGCAAGATGAATCAGCAATGAAATGGCCAATGCGATCCATAGCGGCTTAATCGACCGGTTCATTGCAAACGGGTAAAGCGCCAGTCTCATTCTGGCAAACCCCCTTCCATCTCAGCACTTGGTTCACTCGGGGTAGTTTCAAGCTCGAGCACACGCGCCTTGGCGGATAGGTCTAAAAGATCAATCTCCATAATCTCGATCTTAGCGCGGGTGAGACGAGGGTGACCTGACAACTCAGGGATGGGCAAGTGAAGGGGAATGGGCTCAATACGCGCCATGCCCTCTTTCAAATGGCGCACATGAATTGAATGGGGCAATCCAGCCTGCGCCAACCAACGCAAGCACCAATAGCGCTCCATGCGTGACTGATATTCCCCGTACTGAAGATATACCGTATCGAAATCAGCGGCAATTCCCATGATCTCCGAGTCTTTTGGCGGAAAGGGAGCTGTCATCTTCGCTGTTACGCCATTTCGAATCATGGCAATCAATTGCCATTGATTTACAAGATCTGCATACCGACGTAATGGCGAGGTACACCACGCATAACAATCAACACCCAAGCCCTCATGAGGGCCAGGGG
>JBEDHB010000102.1:0-5023 GCA_041174325.1 Pseudomonadota bacterium | reverse complement strand
CCCGAGACCAAGGGAAAAAAGATTCGCTCCCGAATCTCATCGAGGATACCGGGGCCGTTATCAATCACATGCAGGTCCAATGCCAATTTATGGCGTTGCTTGGCAATGGTGACTGAGCGTGCCACGCGGGTCCGTAACTCAATTTGAGCGGTGCCTCGACGAATTTCATCAGCAAGTGCTTGAGCGGCGTTATGCACGATATTCAGAACCGCCTGAATTAACTGCTCTTGATCACCCAAGATCTCAGGCAGGCTAGTGTCGTAATTACGAATGATCTTCAAGCCCTGCGGGAACTCCGCCAACACAAGACTGCGGATCCGCTCTAAGACCTCATGAATGTTCAGTAGCTCCATTGCATGCGCTTTACGATGCGGCGCGAGTAAACGATCCACAAGGGTTTGCAGGCGATCGGATTCTTTAATAATGACTTGGGTGTACTCCCGCAAGCCCTTCTCCGGCAACTCAAACTCCAGAAGTTGCGCCGCTCCCCGAATGCCGCCCAGGGGATTTTTAATCTCGTGTGCGAGATTACGCATGAGTTGTTTGTTGGCCTCCACTTGATGGGAGACGCGCTCATCCCGTTCACTGCGCAGTTGTTGATCAATCGGAAACCATTCCATCATCATGAGGGTTGGGTCTTCCAGCATTGCTATAACTACATGCACTGCAAGTGGCTCGCGATAAATTTTGCCGGGTACAGAGTGCAACACCAACTCTTGGCGCTGTGCCGCGGCACGACCCGCAAAGACCTCATCAATCATCTGATTTAAGGATTGGTTATCACCAAAGAGGTCGTAAAGGGTTAAGCCTTGCAAACTCTTACGGGATAAATCCAAGGATGCTTCAGCAGCAGCATTGGCATAGGCTAAATCTTTTGTCGCTCCCACAAAGACCAATACTGAGTTTGGCATTTGGTCGAGCATGCTGGAAACAAAAGGGGCAGTCACTGGCGCACCAGCAACCGCCCCCTTACTTAATGGATTACGCAACATAGCGCGCGCAACCAATCAAATAATTACAGCGAGTAATACATATCAAACTCGATCGGATGCGTGGTCATTCTGAAGCGGGTGACTTCTTCCATCTTCAGATCAATGTAAGCATCGAGCATCGAATTTGTGAACACACCACCACGGGTCAAGAACTCGCGATCCTTGTCCAAGCACTCCAAGGCTTGATCCAAGCTATGGCACACGGTTGGGATCTTCGCATCCTCTTCAGGTGGCAGATCATAGAGGTTCTTGTCAGCGGCTTCGCCCGGATGGATCTTGTTCTGTACGCCATCTAAGCCCGCCATCAACAAGGCGGAGAACGCCAAGTATGGATTAGCCAGTGGATCAGGGAAGCGGGTCTCAATCCGACGCCCTTTTGGATTGGCAACGTATGGAATACGAATCGATGCCGAGCGGTTACGCGCCGAGTATGCCAACTTCACAGGGGCCTCAAAGCCTGGAACCAAACGCTTATACGAGTTCGTACCAGGGTTCGTAATCGCATTGAGTGCACGAGCGTGCTTAATGATGCCGCCGATGTAATAGAGCGCAAACTCCGACAATCCCGAGTAACCGTTACCTGCAAAGAGGTTCTCGCCGTTTTTCCAGACCGACTGATGCACGTGCATACCTGAGCCGTTATCACCCACTACTGGCTTTGGCATAAAGGTTGCGGTCTTGCCATAGGCGTGTGCCACGTTTTGCACCACGTACTTTTGCCAAATGGTCCAATCGGCGCGCTGCACGAGCGTGCTGAACTTGGTGCCTAATTCATTTTGGCCTTGACCGGCAACCTCATGGTGATGCACTTCCACCGGAATCCCCAAGGACTCCAGAATCAAGCACATCTCTGAGCGCATGTCTTGGAAGGTATCCACTGGTGCGACTGGGAAGTAACCACCCTTCTTGCCGGGGCGATGGCCAGTATTACCACCTTCAATATCGGCACCGGACGACCATGGTGCTTCTTCTGAATTGATCTTCACGAAGCAACCTTGCATATCCACATTCCACTGCACCCCATCGAATACAAAGAACTCGGGCTCTGGGCCAAAGTAGGCGGTATCACCCAAACCAGAGCTCTTTAAATACGCTTCAGCACGCTTCGCAATTGAGCGTGGATCACGGTCATAGCCCTTACCATCGGATGGCTCGATCACATCGCAAGTAAGAACTAGAGTTGGCTCTTCATAGAACGGATCCACATACGCTGCAGTTGGATCGGGCATGAGCAACATATCGGATGCCTCAATACCTTTCCATCCAGCAATCGATGAGCCGTCGAACGCATGACCACTCTCAAATTTATCTTCATCAAAGGCAGATATTGGAACCGATACGTGTTGCTCTTTTCCCTTGGTATCCACAAAGCGGAAGTCCACAAAAGTACATTCCTTTTCTTTGACTAATTTCATTACGTCTGCGACAGTTTTGGTCATGCAACTCTCCTTAATGAATAGATAACGCGTTTTTCAACAACATGGTTTTATCCATGCCAATTCCGATTTAATACATAAATTGAACTGTACTCATGCGCAATTACATGAATTTGACATAATGCACTATTTTGGTGAATAAATCGTGATTTAGCTTATTTTTGCACAAATTAAGTGCAAAATGATCGATTTATTGGTGAATAAATACCTCAAAACCAAGATCAGCGGTGCCTGATTTAAGCTTTTCTAGGGCTAAAGGGACGATCTGCGCATCACCCTTCACACCCAGCTCAATGTGGCGCTTAGCAAACACCCCACCCCGAATCGGATCGCCCACCGAAGGCAAGCTAAACACTTTAATCCCTTGGAACTCAGACTCAACCGATTCCATGAGTGGTGTTAAGGTGGACTCAATGCCACTAGGCACAATAAAACTTTGCTCAAGCCAATTGATTTGGTGAAAATGATCACGGTAATACTCATCCAAACACCATGCCATCATCGGCGAGGCCATCACTGGAAATCCTGGAAAGAAATGATGCTCACGAATCCGAAATCCCGGAATCTGGTTATACGAATTGGGAATGATTTCGCTGCCCACTGGAAACTCACCCATCTTAAATCGATGTTGGTTCTCGGGACGATTTAGGTCGGCTTTGATGGGATTGCCGTCAGCGCTCGCAATGATGCGAGCAGTGATCAGTTCTTTGGCGTGCGGATGCAAGGTAAGTTCAACACCCAATGCTCGAGCTGCAGCCTGTCGAGTATGGTCATCCGGTGTTGCACCAATCCCACCGGTACTAAAGACCGCATCACCACTCGCAAACGTTTGTTTGAGGGTCTGTGTAATTTGATTGGGATCATCCGCCACATAACGAGCCCATGACAAATGCAAGCCCCGCTCATTGAGTAACTCAATCAACTTACTCAGATGCTTATCACTACGACGGCCTGACAGAATCTCATCACCAATGACGATTAATCCAAAACGACGCTGCCCCTCTCTAGCCATCAATCACTCCTGAATTGGATGAATTGGCAATTAGGGTCGCAGAGGTATCAATCGTGTTCAATTGCTCTTTGTGACGCAATTGCTTAAGCGCATGCAGTAAGAAATGACTAAACCAAAGAGCCGAAAAGATAAAGATTACCGAATAGATCCAAAGTGCCACAAAGGATACAAATGGAAACAGGACCAAAGCCAATACAGAGGTAGCCCAAAAGAATGTGGGAACCGCGCCGATCATCCCAGCCACCACCCCCATCCCTAGGAGAGTCCAGCGATGCTCCTCGAGTAATTGATTGCGCTCCTCCGGTGTTGCATGATCAAGCAAAACATCGTAGGCCATGAGGCGCATCGTTAACCATCCCCACAAGAGTGGCGGCAGAATTGCAAACAATGGGGGGATCCACCACACTGGAAGTGTCAGCATCACCAGGGCCAAGCAAATCAGTGCTGACCACAGGGTGTAAAAAAAACTTCCAACAAAACTGCCACCTTTGATTCGCATGATTCCTTCGTAGGCTTTTTGTTTCACGACCGAATCAACTACAGCAGGAACGGTCGAGAATGCAATAAAGACCAGAAGACTAATTGCGATAATTGGGATTAATAGGATCACCAAAAAGAGAGGTGCAATCCATGCACGGGCCTCATCAAACCCCACAAACTCCAGGCCCGATTGAATCCAGCTCGTGAAGATCGATGCGGTTAAGAAGGTGCGCAGCATCTCCAGTGCAGGCGACCAGATAAGCCAAATCACTACACCCCAGAAGATCGACACAATCAAAAATGGACGAAAGCTAAGCCACAGCATTTTTGGGTGCATCGTACCAACCAATGCCAAACCCAGTGAACGAATTAAATCAGACAATCCTGCTCCTTCATCAACTTAGCTGATCGATTTAGATTTAGTCCGTACTGAGCGAGGTAAATCCAGTAAATACCGCAAGGAGTGCGTGAAGCCCTGCCATTGCTGCACCAAAAGATTATTCGATACCTCGAGATTACGAACCCCAGTCGGAAAGACCCGCTTCTCAAAGACAGCGGTCCCAAATGCCATATCCCACCAAGGGAATAGCACCCCAAAATTACAGCCGCCTAATACCCCGGGCTTCCCTGGTGCATCGTGACCATAACCCACTGCGTGGTGATACCGATGAAACAATGGCGATACTAGTAAATACTTTGCGGGCCCAAGATCAATCTTGAGATTGGCGTGCTGCCAGCTTTGCACTAACTGTCCGACAACTACTAGGAAGATAAATTGCCCAGGCGGGACACCAAAGATCAAAGCAAAGAAGGCAAAGACCATCGCACGCATGACATCATCGATGATGTGATTGCGGTCATCCGACCATGCGGTCATGCGTGTTTGACTATGATGCAAGGCGTGCAACTGCCACCACCAATGAAAGCGATGCGAAGCGCGGTGATACCAGTAATCAATGAAATCCAGAATGACTAAGTAGATCAGAAAACTAACCAAGGGGATCGAGGTCACGCTAGGGATCCAGCCCTCGACATTAAAGCGCTCAAACCGCCAATCGTGCAAGACGCCCGATAGATAGAAAAATAGGCTCGAGAACAAGATG
>JBEDHB010000101.1:0-5029 GCA_041174325.1 Pseudomonadota bacterium | reverse complement strand
TACCCAACCCATCGCAAGGGTTTGTGGATCACTCAAAACAGCGGAATATTGATGGATTGGACAGCATGGCACGCCTGCTTGACTAAATTGTGCAATCCAATTGGTGGCTGTATCCCGTTTTAAGATCGCCTCGATCAACTCTTTTAGAGCAATTTGATTTTTTGCGCGCAGTGCCGTGCTAGTAAAGCGTACGTCTTGTAAAAGCTCTGGACTCTTCAGGATCTGACAAACGGTTTCCCATAGAGCCTGCGTACCGGCTGCCATGACTAAATAGTCGTCTTTAGCTTTAAATGCTTGATAGGGAGCATTGCGAGGATGGGCCGAACCTAATTTAACTGGATCTTTACCAACCCCAAAATACTCCGAGGTTTGCAAGGCAGCAATTGCCAACGAAGTACCCATCATTGGCACATCAATATGAACCCCCTTACCCGTTTGCGCCACGGCTCGTAATTGGGCACAAATGCTCATGGCCCCATACAAACCAGCTGTGAAATCTGCAACCGGCACACCGCATTTCACGGGAGCGCCATCGGGCTCTCCAGTCACACTCATGATGCCACTCATCGCCTGAATCGTGACATCAAAACCACCTTCATTAGCGCGTGGCCCACTTTGTCCATACGCCGAGATCGAGCAGTAAATCAGTTTTGGATTGATGGCAAGGGCTGAGTCAAAATCCAGTCCGAGGCGTTTCATTACACCAGGGCGGTTGTTCTCAATCAGTACATCCACATTGGCAATCAAATCTTTAGCTCTCGCGTTATCGTCTGGGTTTTTTAAGTCCAAGGTAATCGATCGCTTATTACGATTTAGGGATGCGAAGTTCTCACTTAAGCGATCATTCTCAGGTCCAGTATGGGGAGGCCAGGCACGTAATGTGTCCCCAGCACCTGGGTTCTCTAGTTTGATGACATCAGCTCCGAGATCGGCGAGTAGCAAAGCACAAAAAGGTCCTGCGGCGACGTTGCAAATCTCAAGAACATGAATTCCGGCAAGTGGTTTTAAGGCAGAAAGCTCAGAGGTGTTCATAGGCACTCTTTTAAATGGAATACCCTATTCTAACGATCTCTTTAGTAGTAACTCAGTGGCTGAGTCTTGCCTTTAAAGATTCGGTACGAAAATAATGTGTAAGCCAGAATGGTTGGCAACACCACAATCGCACCCCAGAAGATGACCCACAAGGATTGGGTGGATGACGCCGCTTGCCACACCGTCATTCGATCGACGACCAAGTAAGGAAACAAACTATAGGCAATTCCAAAGAACGATAACCAAAAAATGGCAACCGTTGCTGTAAACGGCAACCACTCCCGCTGACTGGGGTTTGCTTTGAGTTGATGCAGTGCGCGATCCGTGATTAGAAATAGGAGCGCGGTCGCAATTGGAATGGGTGCCAACCAAATAATATTGGGATAGCTAAACCAACGACCCATAATCTCTGGACTGAAATACGGCGTCGCAGCTGAGATTAAAGCAATTCCTAATCCGGTTAGCCATAAACTTGCTCGCGCCCAAGAAATGGCTCGCAACTGCAGTGCTCCCTCGGTTTTCATGATGAGCCAAGTTGAACCCAATAAAGCGTATCCGGCTGGCAAGCACATACCAACCAGTGCAGCGAAGACCCAGCCCAATACACCCGACTCATATCCAATAATATGACGTCCAATCATTACCCCCTGAGACACGGCCGTCACCAAGCTGCCAAAATAAAACAGGAAGTTCCAAAGAGGCTTTTGAGCAATATTTACTTTAGCGCGGAAATCAAACGACACGCCTCGCAGAATCAGGCCGGCCAACATAATCGCCACCGGTAAATAAAGCTCAGTTAGCACAATGCCGTGCGCAAACGGAAATGCAACTAACAAAATACCAACGCCGAGCACCAACCAGGTCTCATTGGCATCCCAAAAGGGTCCAATCGAGGAGATCATCACATCCTTGTCCGCATCTCCAGCACGATTGAGCAAAATACCCACACCTAAATCATAGCCATCAAGCACGACATACGAAAGCATGGCAAAACCCATCGCCCCCAAGAAAAACAGGGGGAGCCATACCGAGGCCTGTGACCAGTCCGATGGGATCATTTATGTTTGCAATGAAGTTGGTGAAGGCTGCATCGGAATTGGTGCTTGTACCTCTGCACTCTTTTTATCTGCCTGACGTGCCATGTAGAAAATAGCCCAAATATACGCAATGATCAACGTGATATAGAGGAAGAGGTACATCATCAAACTACTAAATACCATGCCACCGGGCAATTTCGTAGCCGCTTGTGCCGTGGTCAGAACACCGTGCACCAAATAAGGCTGACGTCCAATCTCGGTGACATACCAACCGGCAACGACTGCTACCCATCCTGAAAAGGTCATCCAGACAAAAGCGCGGGCTAACCAATTGGGTAAATCTTGTCCGCGACGCATCCGCCACCAACCATACCAGGATAAAACGAGCATCAACACGCCGATTCCGACCATGATGCGAAAGGCGAAGAAAACAGGCTTAACCGGTGGTGTCTTATCAAAATCTTTTAGGCCCTTGACCTCACCGTTCCAATCGTGGGTGAGATAAAACGAAGCTAACTTCGGAATCGCGATCTCAAACTTATTGGACTGGGTTTTTTCATCCGGGATAGCAAACAAGATGGCTGGCACACCGTTGCCGGTTTCCCAAATACCTTCCATCGCCGCTAACTTAGCCGGTTGATATTTGAGGGTATTAAGTCCATGCAGATCCCCCAAGAAAATTTGGATGGGGGTGACAATCGCAGCTGCTACGATGCCAAACTTGAGGATGGCTTTATTGGCTTGCGTGCGACTTCCCTGCAGGTAGCGGTAGGCCGATAAGCCAGCCAACAGGAAAAATACCGTTAGGAATGAGGCGGTCATCATATGGGCAAAGCGGAATGGCATCGATGGGTTCAATACGATTTCCATCCAACTCACCGCATGAGCCTGACCATCGATCATCTCAAAACCCTGTGGGGTTTGCATCCAAGAATTGAGAACAATGATCCAGAATGCTGACAAGGTGGTGCCAAAGGCCACCAGAAAGGTTGCCAAGGTATGCACGCGTTGCGAGACCCGCTTTGCACCAAATAACATGATGCCAAGAAACGTGGCCTCAAGAAAGAAGGCGGTCAGCACTTCATAAGCAAGTAGTGGTCCAGCAATATTGCCGACGGTCTCCATATACCCTGGCCAGTTGGTACCAAACTGAAAACTCATCGTGATACCGCTCACAACCCCCAAAGCGAAGGTGAGTGCGAATACTTTGACCCAAAATTGGTAAGCCTCTTGCCAATAGACTTCACCAGTGCGATTGAACTTGATCTTGAAATAAAACAGGACCCAGCCTAAGGCAATCGTGATCGTGGGAAATAAAATATGAAAGGTGATGTTGGCAGCAAACTGAATCCGACTCAACATGATGGGGTCAAACATGGCTTTCCCCTAGAAATTAATGATTGGAATAGTCTTATTTTAAGGTTCTTCGCCAATTGCTGCTTGCTAGGGAAATTATCAAAGTGTTCCTATAATGGCTATATGACAAATCCGGCTGTAACCGATCAAATCGCCCCATTACGGCATTTTGTGGCTCAAATGACCCAACTGGTAGGTCAAAGTCAAGCCGAGGATATTGTTCGTCCCAAAGCCAAGGCTTTATTACAAGACTTAATTAAGACCGACGATTGGTTACCTGATTTCTGTGCCGTTCCCCACCCTCAGTATTACCAGCAATTTTTATTACACGCCGATCCGCTCGAGCGATTTTCGGTCGTTAGTTTTGTTTGGGGTCCAGGCCAAGCGACTCCAATTCATGATCACATGGTCTGGGGTCTGATTGGGATGTTACGGGGCTCTGAAAAAGGTCAGCGGTATGCACTCAATGTCGCTGGTCAACTAGAGGCCGTCGGTCACGAAGAGACTTTATTGCCCGGGGATGTGGATGAGGTCAGCCCAAGTATTGGGGATATTCATATTGTGAAGAATGCCTTTGACGATAAACCTTCGATTAGCATTCATGTGTATGGTGGCAATATTGGGGCTGTGAAGCGCCATGTCTACGACCCACAAACGGGATCTATCAAAAACTTTGTCTCAGGTTACTCCTCCTCGCAAATCCCTAATCTTTGGGATCGCTCTGCCCACGTTCGCGCTGAACTCAATTAATGTAATTTAACGTGTGGCTCGGTGCGGCGCGTAATCATGCGCGCCAAGGTATCGAGGCTCACTTTTGCCCAACCATGCAATGCCAGCTCATGCATTTTGTACAAAGACAAATACATCAGTTTGGCAAAAACGCCCTCAATCATAAGATTGCCACCAATTAGTCCGCCCATCATATTGCCAACGGTGCTGTACTTTCCTAAAGAAACCAAGGATCCAAAATCACGATAACGATATGGTTTTAAGGGTTTGCTCTCCAAGTGCAACTGGATTTGCTTAAACAAATGAGAGGCTTGTTGATGAGCCGCTTGCGCTCGCGGTGGCACAAACCCACCCTGACCCTCATTGGCTTCTGGCCAGGGACACGCTGCGCAATCCCCCATGGCAAAAATATCTGGATCACGTGTGGTTTGAAGCGTTGGCAGCACCACAAGCTGATTAATTCGGTTTGTCTCTAAACCGCCAATATCTTTTAAGAAATCGGGAGCCTTGACTCCGGCTGCCCAAACAATTAGCTCCGCGGGCAAGCTCGTGTTATCACTAAACTGCACCTCTTTTGGAAACACCCGCGCCACTTTCTTATTGGTGATGACCTCAACACCCATTTTTTGTAATAAGACTTCGGTCGCATTCGATAGGCGCGCTGGCAGAGCCGGCAAGATTCTGGGGGCAGCTTCAATCACGCTCACCTTGAGGTCTTTATTGGGATCGACACGATCAAGACCATACGAAACAACTTCGCGGGTGGTGCGATGCAGTTCAGCAGCAAGCTCAACACCGGTCGCCCCCGCTCCAATAATGGCCACATGCAATTGATCGGCTGAGAGTGGATTACTTTGTGCCTGCGCTCGAATAAT
>JBEDHB010000100.1:0-5040 GCA_041174325.1 Pseudomonadota bacterium | reverse complement strand
TGTCCAACGCACTCAGTGCATTTATTGGGATCGATTTCATAAATCTCAATCCCCATGTAAATAGCGTCGTTTGGGCATTCAGGTTCACAGACATCACAATTGATGCACTCGTCTGTAATCATTAATGCCATATTGATATTCTCATAGGAGTAATCAGGATAGCTTAAGTGGATTTAATTTGTACATTCTTCCTGTGTAACCATTTTTCCACTGAGGGAAAAACAAATTTACTTACATCGCCGCCCATCAGAGCAATTTCACGGACAAAGGTACCGGAAATAAATTGATATTGATCCGATGGGGTCAAAAACAACGTCTCCACATCTGGCAGTAAGTAACGATTCATACCAGCCATTTGAAACTCATATTCAAAATCAGACACGGCACGCAAACCACGCACAATCACTCGGGCAGAATATTCTCGAGCAAAGTCTTTCAGTAATCCAGAAAATCCCGCAATCTCAACATTGGGGTAATGACTCAATACCTCTTTGGCGATTTCAATCCGTTCCTCAAGCGTAAAAATAGGACGCTTATTTTTACTATCAGCCACCCCAACAATCAGCTTGGTGAAAATACTTGAGGCGCGCCGAACCAAATCTTCATGGCCACGGGTAAATGGGTCAAAGGTTCCTGGATAGACAGCAATGGTCATAAAGACCCCCTTAGTTATATGGATAAACAGGAGTTTAGCTCGAACTGCGGCGAAACAATACAGCTTTTACTTGGGCTGTTTCCATCGACTTAATAAGGGTCCAATTGGGCAATAAACCTTCCAATTCAATCAGATCTAAGGAATTGGGGCATTCAATATAAATTCCACCCCGCCCTTGATCGTGACACACTCGACTGGCCTCTTGTGCCGCACGAATCAGTACCTCAGGTTGACTAAATGGAGGGTCCAGAAAAATCAACTGGGCCGACTGATCGCTAGCACGTTGTAAATAAGCAATGCCATCCCCATGAATGATTTTTACCTCCCCATGAATTGGGTAGGAATTCAGGAGCCGGTACTGCGTCAAAAGCTGGTTATAGATTCGCTTATCTTTTTCAATCAATACCACTTCATTAGCTGATCGAGAGGCCGCCTCAAAACCAAGAGCCCCAGAACCAGCAAACACATCAATGACTTTTAGACCACTTAGATCTGGGCCCAACCAATTAAAAAGCGTTTCACGAACCCGATCAGAGCTGGGGCGTAAATCCTCTTGATCTAAAACCTGAATCTGTCGGCTGCGCCACACACCGCCAATAATCCGAATTCGATGGCGAAGCGCCAATTATGGTGTGCCCCCAACAAGAACACTGATCATTCTGCGCATATCCAAGTGTCGTTTAAACGCATTGCGCACATCATCTTTTTTGACGGCTGCCACTTGTTGCGCCCAAACATCGAGGGTGTTGAGTGGTAACTGATTCCAGGTAATGGCTGAAAGGTTATCCAGTAATTTGCGGTTACTATCGAGTCGCAATGGATAGCCATTAATTAAGTTTGCTTTTGCAGCGGCCAATTCTGCATCACTTGGACCGTCTTCAATAAAGCGCGCAATCGTCTCTTGCAACACACTCAGAGCTTGGTCTGCTTGATCATTACGGGTTTGCAAACCCGCCTCAAACGTTCCAGTATCGCGCCCCGGCTGAAAGTAACTGAATACGCTATAAGCAAATCCACGCTTATCCCGAACCTCACCAACCAAGCGAGACACAAAACCACCGCCGCCCAAAACATAGTTTCCAACAAGCAAGGGGAAATAATCAGGGTTATCGCGAGCGATGGCGGTCATACCCATTGCAATATGGGTTTGCTGGGTTTGAAACGGAATTCGGATCAAGCGTTTCGATTCAGGTTCTATCGGGGAACGCTCCAATGGTGGCAGGGTAGGAATCACTGGCCCCGTAGCGGGCAATGCCGTAATAATTTGTTCGGCAATTTGTTTTGCCTTGGCTGGATCGACATTACCCACAATGTTCACAATCACTCGACCTTGACGATAGAAATCCTGATGAAATCGCTTTAGGTCGCCCTCCTTAATTGCCGTAATGGATTCAATACTAGGGGATCGCGCCAAAGGATAATTTCCAAATACCTCTTGACGAAACCGTTTCTGAAGAACCACCTCTGGCTTGGTATCACCCTCCTGAATCGCTGCACTAACGCGTTGCTTTTCCCGCATCAGAATCGATTGATCAAAGATGGGTTTGGATACACTAGCAACCAGCAATTGAAGGAGTGGATTCAAAATATCGGGTTTACTGAGTGACCGAGCGCGCACAATGGCTCTTTCACCAGAAGCCGACGCACTAATACTAGCTCCTAACTCTGCAATCGCATCGGCCTGTTGAGCCTCATTCAAAATACCGCCCTGCCATGCAATACCGCGGGTGAGCATTGCGGCGGTCAACGATGCTAAACCGCTTTGATTTTTTGGGTCATAGCGACTTCCAGCATCGATGCTAATTTCAATATCGACCATTGGTATAGCATTCGTTTGAATCAGATAGGCTTTCGTGCCATTGCTTAACGGAATCTCCTGGATTGGTAATACCGCATAGGCCTGAGCTACGAAGAATGTAGCGATCGAGGCGATCACCCCCTTAAAAACATGATGAATACGATGCATTGTGTTCCCTTTTAATGGCGCAAACTACCCGACATTCCACGTGGCTTAGCAAGCATTGAACGCGGCTGGGGATCCAAGGTTACGATGGTTAAACCATCGCTGACAAAATACGTATTGATTACTTGTTGAATTTGATCGGATTGAATCAGCTGAATTCGCTCAATCATGCGATCTAAGTCGCGCCAAGAGACATCAGCCATCTCTGAACTACCAATCTCCATGGCTTGCGCAAAAATCGAATCGCGTTTGTATATTTGTGAAGCGAGTAATTGCGCTTTGATCCGCTTTAGCTCAGATTCAGTAACCCCTTGATTTGCAATACCCCGTAAGGTCTGCAGAATGCCCCTTTCTAAATCTTGCACCGTTTGGTCTTTGGCAGCGGTTGCACCAATCACAAACAGCTCTGGGCCACGGCTAATTAACTCATAGTTGGCCCCAGCGCTATTAGCAAGCCGTTGATTACGAACTAGCTCTCGATTTAACCGTGAGTTATCGTGCCCACTGAGAACGGCAGATAAAACCAGTAAAGCATAAGGATCCACTTCATCCATTTTTTTGGGATCCAGTTTGGGAACTTTCCAGGCCATCATGATTTGTGAGCTCTCAGCAGGAGCCTTCAAAACAGCACGCTTCTCCCCTTTTTGCTCAGGTTCGAGCTGAGGTTTACGCTCTGGTAATTTTTTTGCTTGAATCGGTCCATAGTACTTTTCAACCAATGCTTTCACTGCCGATGGATTAACATCACCCGCCACCACAACTACGGCATTATTCGGTGCATACCAATCGCGATACCACTGACGTGCATCGGCAGCCTGCATATTTTGCAAGTCGTTCATCCAACCGATGATGGGATGACGATACGGAGAGCTAATAAAAGCGGTTGCCATCAGCAACTCCCGCATCAAACTCGATGGATTATCTTCTGTGCGTAAGCGTCGCTCTTCCATCACCACCTGAAGCTCTCGCCCAAACTCCTCATCAGAAAATTGCAGATTTGCCATTCGATCGGCTTCGAGCCGCATCACTTCTGCCAACTTTGATTTCTCAATCTGCTGAAAGTACCCAGTGAAATCTCGCGCTGTAAAGGCGTTCTCCCGCCCGCCCACTGCGGCCACCATCCGGGAGAACTCACCTGATTTAACCGTTTTGGTTCCCTTGAACATCATGTGCTCAAGAACATGGGCAACGCCTGTTTTTCCATTCACCTCATCCATCGATCCGGCGCGATACCACACCATATGAACCACTGTGGGTGCACGATGATCCTCGCGAACGATTAGGCGCAAACCATTCTTAAGTCGATACTCATGCGTATCCGACTGAGTAGCAAAAGCATTCCCTGAAAAGAGTAAACAGAGAGCTAGCAAGGCAATTAATGCTTGCGCCATGATTCTCGATATAGGCTTGCTAAACTGGAACTTCGCTATCATGAATGGTTTGGATGCACAGATTATCTAGTTAAGATCACTCTTTTAGATTGTATCGACAATGTTTGGTTTACGTAAAACGCTTAGTTCACTTTTTACTCGTCATCGAGTCGATGAAGCCTGGTTCGACCATCTAGAAGAGTTACTAATCAAAGCGGATGTTGGAGTGACGACATCGACATTCCTAATTACTAGTCTACGCAAGTCCGCAAAACAGCATTCCATTACAAATTCTGAGGATTTAAAAGCAGTACTAGTGGATGAGCTCAGCCATCTTTTGAGCGAGCTGGAGCCCACTGACAACCCCTTAAGCCCTGCCACCACGCATGCCAAGCCTGAAGTTTGGCTGATTGTAGGCGTCAATGGTGCTGGCAAAACCACATCGATTGGGAAACTATGCCATCACTTTCAGGCTCAGGGCAAATCAGTGCTCCTCGCGGCTGGGGATACATTCCGAGCGGCAGCACGCAATCAGCTTAAGGAATGGGGTGAGCGCAATCAGGTACAAGTACTCAGCCAAGAGAGTGGCGATGCAGGTGCCATTGCGCATGATGCAATCCAAGCTGCCTTATCAAGGCAGGTTGATATCGTGCTGATTGATACTGCTGGCCGACTTGCCACTCAAGCCAATCTCATGGAGGAGTTAAAGAAGGTAAAGCGGGTCATTTCCAAGCTGATCCCCGACGCTCCCCATCAAATTGTGTTGGTCCTTGATGGCAACACGGGTCAAAATGGAATTGCCCAAGTTTTAGCTTTTCGGAGCGCCATTGGGCTGCACGGTCTAATCATCACCAAATTGGATGGCACCGCCAAAGGCGGGGTCATTTGTGCGCTACGCAAAGAGTTGGAAAGCGCCTCTCAAACAGAGGACCCGAAAACCTATGTCTACGCCCTTGGCAAGGGCGAGCAATTGGGTGACCTGGAGTTATTTTCAGCCAAAGCCTATGCCCAAGAACTTGTAGAATAGTCATATAAATCAATAAGTTGTAATT
>JBEDHB010000099.1:0-5064 GCA_041174325.1 Pseudomonadota bacterium | reverse complement strand
TTGGCCATCGGCAATTGAACAACTCAAAATTGCACGCTCGGCTGCGGCGAATGATTTTTATTTAGGGTCGGTGATTGATGCGCGACTCCGAGTGTTTCAGAATCAGTATCGCGAAGAGCAAAAAGAGCAAAAAAAGAGTTAGTGCAACTCGTGCTGATCGCTCGGAAACTCAAAGTCATCATCGTGCGAACGACTTGCATGCAAATGGGCAATACGCCAGCCTTTGCCATCTTGCATCAAGACTAAGGTGATATTGATCATGAAGTCGGCTTCAATTTGGTTATTCTTAAAATGGACCGCTTCGGTGGAATCAAAGACCGCAGCACTGACGGTAATGTGTTCAATACAAGCAATCGGTTCTAAATAGAGGGGCTTTGCGAGCATGCGCTCTAGCCCAGCACGAATTTCTGCATGCCCACTAAGGCGATTGCCCTCTGGCAAAACACATGTAATCGAATCGTCATCGAGCCATAACGCAAGCGCCCCTTCGACATCCCCTTGACGTAAGGTCTCGCGCCAGGCATCTATCACCTCATCGGGATTCTGAAAAAGTCGGGCAAAGCGTGGCATAAGTAATTTATTGGGCCTTTAATGGTGTAAGCATACTGTAGACGCGTTCTGAGTCGATCTGATTTAAACAATTGAGATGCCCAAGCGGGCAGCTGCGTTGATAGCAGGGGCTACAGTCTAATCCGAGCCAAATGATTTGGGCTTTTTGGGATAAGGGCGGAGTGTGCTTGGGATTGCTCGAACCAAAAATAGCAATTTGCGGAATAGCTAAAGCCGCACCAATATGCATGAGACCCGAGTCGTTACTAATAAGAGATGTGCATTGCGCAATCAGTGCCATTGATTGGTCTAAGCGAATCGCACCGCACCAATTGTGGATGCGGTCGGATTGGTTGGTAGCTTGCACAATTTCTTGTCCAAGTGCTTGATCGGCTTGACTGCCTAAAATAATAATTTTCGCGTCTGGATTGCCTTCCAAAATCTGGTTAGCTAATTGCGCAAAGTGATCCGTTGGCCAGCGTTTTGCGGGACCATATTCAGCGCCAGGTGCAAACACATAATAGGGCGCGCCTCCGATCTGATTGATCTTGCTACCAGCCCATTGCGCAAGAGCTGGATCAATGCTTAATTTTGGTACCGGTAGATTTTGAAGATCAGCTGTTTGCCCTAGTGCACCACCCAATAATTTTGCATAGTGCTCCATCATCGGCGTGCGTACTTGACGTGATGGATTGGGCAAAGAAATATTGATTAACCCAAACCGAAACTCGCCTTGATAGCCAATCCGTTTTGGAATTCCGGCAAGCCATGGAATGAGTGCCGACTTCAAACTATTGGGTAACACCAATGCGATTTCATAATTGTGCTGCTTAAGTTCTTGAGCAGTCGATCGTCGCAACCCCCACTGCAGAGCGCCATGCTGAAAATCGCGCTCCATGATCGTTTTAACCTCAGGACAGGCTCGATAGATAGGGCCTACCCAAGGGGTGCATAGGATATCAATGCTGGAATCGGGAAACGTATTATGAATGAGGGTGATGAGCGGCAACGACATGACCGCGTCCCCAATCCAGTGTGGGGCGATAACGAGGATACGTGGCATAGCGAAGCCCCGTTTAGGGGCAATCTTAGTGGCCGTGAGGTTCGGTACCAGGAATCAAGTGATATTCTGTGCCGCAATATGGGCATTTCACCTGACCGGTAGCAAGAATATCCAGAAAAACGCGTGGGTGATAGTTCCAGGCTGGAGTATCTTTGGTTGGGCAATGCAGCGGCAAATCCTTGCCGTGAACCATGACCGCATTCAGTTCGTTTAAATCACTCATAGCAATCTAAATTTAGACAGTCGTTAACCAAGCACGATAACGGTCGTTACGACCGTACACCGTATCGAAAAATACATCCTGAATTTGTTTGGTAATCGGACCACGTTTGCCATCGCCAATGGTTCGATCATCCAGTTCACGGATTGGGGTCACTTCTGCTGCGGTACCGGTGAAGAAGGCTTCGTCGGCGGAGTACACCTCATCACGGGTGATGCGTTTTTCTCGAACCTCAAACCCTAGATCTTTGGCGATTCGGATAATGGAGTCTCGGGTAATACCATCGAGGCAGGAAGCGAGATCGGGGGTGAACACAATGCCATTTCGCACCATGAACATGTTCTCGCCCGAACCTTCCGACACATAGCCTTCGGTATCCAGTAGGAGGGCCTCATCGTACCCATTGGCAGCGACTTCTTGATGCGCCAAGATTGAATTAATGTAGTACCCAGAGGCCTTCGCACGAACTAAGGAGGAGTTCACAAAGTGACGGGTAAAGGATGAGGTTTTGACCCGAATTCCTTTATTGATGCCATCCTCGCCGAGGTAGGCGCCCCATTGCCATGCCGCAATCGCAGTATGTACGGTGTTGCCCGTAGGCGAAATGCCTAATTTCTCCGAACCAATAAAGATAATCGGGCGAATATAACAAGAAGCAAGTTTGTTATCGCGTACGACTTGAAGAATGGCTTGTGCGATTTGCTCTTCGCTGTAATCGATTTTCATCTGAAAAATCTTTAAGCCATTAAAGAGGCGCTTTACATGCTCGGCCAAGCGAAATACTGCTGTGCCAGTTTCGGTCTTATAAGCACGAATGCCCTCAAAGATGCCCATGCCGTAGTGAAGGCTATGCGTTAGCACATGAATATTGGCATCCCGCCAGGGGATCATCTTGCCATCAAACCAAATAACTCCATCGCGGTCAGACATCGACATCATTAGCACCTTTATGTTGTGGCGGGCTTGCAGATTATTTGTGCAATTTAGCCCTAGAGCCTTATTGTAGAGCAGAGGAATCCGTCGGTCTGTCGCCCAATTGGGCGGGCTTTCTATAATCAGACGATCTATGGATTTTGCTCGCCTGACTGCTAAATTACCCTACTTGGGTTGGACCCCGCAACAGCAATCAGCTTGGCGTGATGGGCTCAGAACAATGTCACGATCAGCCCTCGCCATCTTTAGCTGGGCAGTGGTGACTGGCCTCGCGATGGGCAAATCATCGTTGTCCACCGAGCAAGCCTTGGCGATGAGTTTATTTGTCTTTGCGGGTTCAGCTCAGCTTGCCGCCCTTCCTCTAATTGGGGCTGGGTTTTCAGTTTTCACCATCTTGGTGACCGCATTCATTGTGAACTTGCGTTTTGTGATTTTTAGCATTGGCGTGCAAGCCCACTTTTCTCATTTGCCCGCCTGGCGTAGAGCCATCTTGGGATATTTCACAGCGGATTTTGGGTACTTGATGTACACCGGTCGTTTTACCGAGGTGCAGTCTGTGGCCGAGCGCAAGAAAGATTCGTATTACCGAACTTACTTTATGTATGGGCTTGCCACAGGTAATTGGGGCATTTGGCAAGCCGGTTCAATTTTGGGGATCTTGGGAGCCAGTCAAATCCCAGATGATTGGGGGATGGAGTTTGCCGGGACCTTAGCTTTAATTGCGGTGATTGTGCCGATGCTCGATCACCGGGCGGCCCGCTGGGCAGCGATCGTCGCTGCGATTGTCGCCATCCTGACCTATAGCTTGCCTCTGAAGCTCAATTTGACGGTTGCCATTCTGGCAGCGATCGTAGTTGGCATCTTGGCCGACCGCTCACCCAAGGCGATGCGATGAGACCGGATTCTTTGGGCTCTTTCGAGATCGCGTTACTCATCGGCGGGATGGCCCTTGTGACCCTACTAACCCGCGCTTTCTTTGTGTTCTTGGGCGCGCGCGTTCGAGTGCCAGAGTTAGTTCTTCGGGCGATTCGCTATGCACCCCTAGCGGCTATTGTGGGTATTGTTGCACCCGAGTTGCTTTTACCCCCAGGCGCAGCCGAAATTAGTCAAATGGACTGGAAATCTCCCAATCTTTGGGGTGGATTAGCAGGCTTTGTGGCGTATTTTTGGACTCGTCAGATGTTACCGACCCTTATTTTGGGTATGACCGTGTTTAGTTTGGTGCGTTACTGGCTCTAAAATGGCACTTCTATTCCAAATACTCTAAGTTCAACAGTCTATGACCACCACCTTGCTTCATGTAAAGCGCCTTAGTGATCTCGCAACATCTGGTCAGCTCAAAGGTAAGCGGGTATTCATCCGTGCTGATTTGAACGTCCCTCAAGATGAGGCTGGCAATATTACCGAAGATACGCGGATTCGGGCGTCAATACCAGCGATTCAGATGTGCCTGGATGGCGGAGCAGCGGTGATGGTGACCTCTCATTTGGGTCGGCCAAGTGAAGGATCATTTAAGGCAGAGGATAGTTTGGCGCCGATTGCCCATCGCATTGCAGAGATCTTAAATCGCAAGGTTCCGTTGATTAGCAATTGGGTTGATGGTGGTTTTAAATTGACCCCAGGCGACCTGGTTCTTTTAGAAAACTGTCGGGTCAATATTGGTGAGAAAAAGAATGCCGATGAATTAGCTAAGAAAATGGCTGCCTTATGCGATGTCTACGTCAATGATGCATTTGGAACAGCACATCGTGCTGAAGCAACTACGCACGGCATTGCCCGGTTTGCCAAAGTCGCTTGTGCCGGCCCTCTGATGGCCGCTGAGCTCGATGCATTGAGTCGGGCGTTGGCTGAACCCAGGAGACCTCTAGTTGCCATCGTGGCGGGCTCTAAGGTATCAACCAAATTAACCATTCTGAAGTCGCTTGCCGAGAAAGTCGATGAACTGATTGTTGGTGGTGGGATTGCCAATACCTTTTTATTAGCGAAAGGCATCAATATTGGTAAGTCACTGGCTGAGCCAGATTTAGTCAATGAGTCTAAAGAAATTATTGCGCTGATGGAAAAGCGCGGTGCGCGAGTTCCGATTCCTGAGGACGTGGTGGTTGCAAATGAATTATCACCTTTGGCCAGAGCCAATCGGGTGCCAGTGGATGAAGTGGCACCAGACGACATGATTTTGGATGTTGGTCCCAAAACAGCCGCAAAACTGTCAATGATGCTTGCTCATGCTGGTACGATTGTTTGGAATGGCCCTTTAGGTGTATTTGAAATCGATCAGTTTGGAGGCGGCACCAAAATG
>JBEDHB010000098.1:0-5098 GCA_041174325.1 Pseudomonadota bacterium | reverse complement strand
AATCTCGCGGCCCACATCTTGGTGCGCTTTGGTCTAAGGCCTACTTGCGCGATGTCCGGGGTCATTAGCCGTTTCCTTATTACCCCCCGAGTTTTTGCCCTGTTTGAGAGTGGCTTATCTCTGCGGTACGTGCCGCTCTTGCCTTTTTACCTGCCTGTGTTCTTTAAAAAACCTTCGATTTGCCTGTTTACCGATGTTGAGCACTTGGTAGCACTGATTTTGGGTGATTGTTGCCCTGCCCGCTTTGCGTGCTGTTTGCTGGGCAAAGCGCTCAAGCACCTGCGCTTGCTGCGTGTTTATAAGCCCTACACGCTGCTGCAGCAGCGCTGTAGCCACAAGGGTAGCCCGCGCTTGCTCAAGCGCTATAAGGGCGAAATTATCCGGGCGTAGACCGTGGCTTTTTAGCCACGAATCTGTGCTGTGCTTTTCCATACTGCTATTTACCAAGACCAAACAAAAGCCATAAAAATCCTAGCCTGATGTTTGGTCTTGCTATCAATGCTCCAAGAGCGGTGAAGAAATCAGCGCTTTTGTGGTCGACCGGTTCCACTGTTCGGTCATAACTTAAACGTGCTCGCTAACAACTCACAGAAAGGAGCCAATAATGAGCATATTAAATGGACTAAAAATTGTTGCTGCAAAAAAACCTCAAAAGCAACCCCCCGTTGTGTACCGTCGCAACAAGCTGTCAGCCAAGCTTTGGGAGCAGTTGCAACTGGCCAAGGCACAATCAAATGGGGAGACCTACAGCCCCACTCGTATCCGAAGCATCAAGGATATCGAGACGGGTGCGCGTAGATCGGTTGAGGTACCCAAGCGCATCAAGCCGTGGTGGTTTGTGGCTGATACGGGCAAGGTCTGCTTGAACGTGCGCTACGGCGCCAAGTTACTTGAGCTCAGCAAGGGCAAAGCCGCGATCGAGGTTGCAAGCCCTGTTGAACTGATCAAGACTTTGGAGACCATCAAGTCTGCGGTCGAAGCTGGCGAGTTAGATAGCCAGATTGAGCAGGCTAGCAACGCCCTAAAAGAGGGGTTTAGTCACTAGCCCTTGTAGCCGCCGGGTGGGGAGCAACCGTCCCCACCCGGGTTTGTCTCGCGTTCTTCTCTCGTTTGTGTCATCGCGCGCTCGCTGATTTCAACCCCACTGATCCGTCTGGCTAAATACCCAAGCCAACGCTGAGACCGCTCACCATGAAAATCACCGAGATTGTTGCCCCCAAGCCCCAAGGTCCCATGACCCCCGCCCAGGCGCGCATCCATGCTCTAAAGGCTAGAGTCAAAACTGATCAAGACCTACTGCGACGCGAGCGCGAAACGCAAAAACGCCAACGCGAAACAGATCGCATTAGAAAAGCCCAGGCCGCATTAAACTCGATCAAACCAATCTAAAGAGCAAGGTCAGAAGTGGGAGACATAGAGTGCCGCAACTGTTTGTCGCGTGAATGCGAGGCTTAGCAAAAATACTTTTTTGTGAGCAGGCCCTGCTCAGAGAACGTCCGGAAACAGGACACTAACAGACCAGGCCCTGATTTGACGGCCCTTTCTTTTGCTCAATCAATAGTAATATTGCGCTCCTTTATTACACTCGCCAACAAATTAATCTGATCCTGAATAAAATTCATGGCTTGGTTCGGCAAACTATTCTGCATATCACC
The DNA here is from genome assembly GCA_041174325.1 of Pseudomonadota bacterium. Classification (GTDB taxonomy): domain Bacteria; phylum Pseudomonadota; class Gammaproteobacteria; order Burkholderiales; family Burkholderiaceae; genus Polynucleobacter. The sequence goes on along the minus strand of JBEDHB010000098.1, from coordinate 3,443 downwards.
GCCAAGTTGAGCAATCCGACTTTTCACATCTACATGCTCTAGTGCCTTTTGCAGCGCCTGAGACAGCTTGCTAACGATTGAATCTGGTGTATTAGCCGGTACAAATACGGCATTCCATTCATAAACTTCGCTGTTTTTAAGACCGGCCTCAGCTAAGGTCGGAATATTCGGAAGTATTGGTGATCGTTTTGCAGATGTGACTGCGAGAGCTCGAAGTTTTCCACTTTGAATATGTGGCAAAGATGATGCAAGGTTTCCAAAAAATAAGGGTACATGCCCACCAATTACATCTGCAAGAGCGGGTCCCCCACCCTTGTAGGGAATATGCAGCAGCTCTACCTTCGCGGCAGTTTCAAAAAGAGCCCCAGCAAGATGTTGGGCCGATCCATTTCCTGATGAGGCATACGACACCGCATTTGCAGTCCTTTTTGATGCCGCAATCAGCTCTTTTATATTCTGCGCAGGGAAGCTAGGGTTGACGAGTACCACGTTTGGAAACAACGCTATCACTCCAATCGGTTTGAATGCTTTTAGGCTGTCATAGGGAAGTTTTTTATACAGCGCCGGGTTAGCAGCAAACGAAGATGCGTCAAGCATGATTGTGTAACCATCGGGGCTTGCTTTCGCAACGCTTGCTGCACCTATTTGGCCACTCGCACCGGGCCGATTTTCTACTATAACGCTTTGGCCAAGCACTTCCGCCATTTTTGGTGCTATGAGTCTCGCCATTGCATCGGCACCACCACCAGGCGGGTAAGTGACAACCAGCACAATTGGCTTATTTGGATATGTACTTGCAGATTGAGCGCTGGAATAAGTTGCCGCAAAAAGCAAGACAGCCGTAAATAAAACCGTCGTTATCGTTTTTTTTGTTTGATAAAAGTACATTTAGCTCTCCTTTTTCATTTTACGTATGCTGTATAGGTGAACGAGTATGCATCACCTCGGGTCGTGCGCATCTCTATGCATCTGTTTGATATGTCATAAGCTTTTCTCTCAACTACGACGCATGGGTGTCCTGACGTCAATTTGAGTCTACGCGCCTGGGTAAGGTTGAGGTGCGAAAAACTAAGACTGTCCTGCGCGTGATTTACGATTACACCGCATTTTTTTTGATACATGGGATAGAGCAAATCGTCCCATTCGTGAAGACCAAGATCTAGTAGTGGGCCAAACAAGGGTATAGGTACAACAATTGATTCTAGAAGGCATGGTTCATCATTAATTAATCGCAGTCGCTCAAATTGCAAGACTTTATATTTGCTCGGCTGGGCAAACATTAAGGCCTCTTGAGCAGAGGACTCACGCAAGCGAGTTTGTAAGATATTCGATTGCGGGCTAATGACTTCGTCGTCCGTTGGATTAAAACGGAAGAATCTCAACATTGACGGGCCATCTAATCCTCGCGTGACAAATGTTCCTTTCCCTTGCTGTCGTTGCACAATGCCGTCCTGCACTAGTAGTGACATTGCCTGCCTTATCGTACCTAGGGCAACGCCGTATTCCTGGCAAAGCGCTGACTCGGAGGGGAGCATCTGACCCGGCCGCCACTCTCCTCGAAGGATTCGCTCTTTTATTGCTGTCGCTAGTTTTCCGTAGCGGCTTTGACCAAGTAAGCTCTCATTGATTATTGCGCTCATCACTTATGTCCTCTAGAGGACTATAATATAAACCATGCCAATCCAGTCGCCAACCCCCTTGATTGATACGCACTTTCACGTCTTTCAACCCAATGTTGGCTTGCCTGGCGCCCGCTATGTGCCAAGTTATGGTGCATCGATATCGCAATGGAGGAGACTTGCGCATGGTTGTGGTGTCACACATGGTGTTCTCATTCAGCCAAGTTTTTTAGGGACGGATAATAGTCTGCTGCTTAAGGTGCTGCGGTCGTCCCCAAGCTCTTTACGCGGGATTGCGGTAATTGGCTCTAACGCAAACAGAAAAGATCTAGAGGCGATGCATCAACTTGGAGTACGTGGGATCCGTTTAAATTTATCCGGAAGATCGCACGATCCCAGTGCATGGACACTTGATACGCAGACATGGGATGTCATCATGTCCCTTGGTTGGCATCTTGAAATCCATACCGATCAAAATGGTTTGCCGGCGGTGCTAAGGTGTGTGCCTTCTGGTATTCGCGTTGTGATTAATCACATGACAAAACCTGCCTCCGCTTCACAAAATGATGAAACAATTAAATCGTTACGCGCACGGGATAAAGGAAACGTCTTCGTGAAGTTAAGCGCACCCTATCGACTAGAAGGCGTATCAGCGCAAGAGTTATCAAAGGTTCTATTGAATGAACTTGGGCCTAGTGCACTGCTCTGGGGTAGTGATTGGCCTTTTACTAATTATGAGTCAACCGTCAATTATCAAACGTTATTTTCATCACTCGAAACTTGGCCTACAAAAGAATATACTAAAAAAATTCTAAGCGAAAATCCACAGATCGTTTATTTTTGGTGAGAACCTTAATCAGTAATATGCATTTGAAATACGAACGTTAAAACATTCTTTCACTTGACTAGAACCTGATGCTGAATGCAACAACAAAAGTAGGTCATCGTGGATCAGAGTGAAACTGCCAACCGCTTCAACGTTTTCACCTATGGATCACTGATGCTGCCCTATATTTTTCAGCGCGTTGCGGGCCGATGCCCACAGTCAGTCGAAGCGATCCTTGATGACTGGAAGCGAGTCTGCGTAGAAAAAGAGTCATTCCCTGCAGCAGTTGCCGCCAACGGCGATCGAGTCCACGGCATTCTCTGGTTAAACCTATCGGGCCATGAAATTGCCCATCTGGATCAATTCGAGGGCGAGTGTTACCAGCGCGTAACTGTTTGCGTAAGAGACTCATCTGGCGAGAAACACACTGCTGAGGTCTATCAGTGGTCAAAAAGTGATGGTCTGGTCAACGAGCCCTGGGACATTAATTGGTTTAAGGCCGTCGGCATTAAAGACTTTTCCCGCAAGTACCTCTAGGATCCCGATTCCTCTAGTCGGTTCATTGAATCGACATTGTGGTGCGCTTACTCCCCTTTGGAAAGCTCCTGTTTGTCTACTTCTCCGACCCCTTTTAACCTAGGGGATGATTACAATGATCTGATCAATGGAAAACACTCTGGAACTACTCGGAATTGCAACGCTGATCGGCGCTTCGCTGGTCATGCTGAGCATTTTGCTGGGCATGCTTACGACCCGGGCCGGGATGCGACTACTTGCGGTGACTAGAACTGAGATTTTGAGAGTCTGAAATCAAATTAATCCCGTCCAGCTATCGATCTACCCGCCACGCCGGGATCTGCCAATTAAAAATCATCGCCAACATTCTCGAAGCTGCCGCAATGATCGAGGCAGCAAGAAGCCCTGCCCACTGAGGCAGATCGCTGTAGTGCGCAATAACGAGGATGACTCCGCCAAGGAAAGCGCATAGCGCGTAAGGC
>JBEDHB010000097.1:0-5171 GCA_041174325.1 Pseudomonadota bacterium | reverse complement strand
ACCCAGTGCCACGATTGGCACCCGCTTACAACAAATTGCTCCGAGTATTGCGAAAGAACTCAGTCGGCACCAATGGGCTATTAATCAGGTCCGGGTTAAGGTAAAACCCAACCATTCATCAGTGAATCTAAGTAAAAAGAATGAACACCCCCCCGAATTTACTCAAGCAGCCCAAACTGCTTGGGAAGGGCTTTATCAAAGACTGTCTCCGCAGTCAGCACTGCGGCAATCGATCGAACGCTTGTTAAAAAATAGAAAATCTAAGTGTTGATGGTTTCAGGAGCTTGTAGATAGGCTGCGGGAGCGCTGCTCTTATCAAAGGTTTCGATCGAATACGAGCTTGGATCATCCAAAAGTTTTCGCAACAATGCGTTATTTAAGGCATGGCCCGACTTTTCTGCGGTATAAGCTCCCACTATTGGGTGACCAGCCAGATACAGATCGCCGATCGCATCCAGAATTTTGTGACGCACAAATTCATCGTCGTAACGCAACTCTTCATTATTTAAGATGCGGTGCTCATCAAGCACGATCGCATTATCCAAACTGCCGCCACGAGCTAAACCAATCTCGCGCAAGGCTTCCACCTCATGAGCAAATCCAAACGTTCGGGCACGACCAATCTCACTTCGATACGCGTGTTCGGCAAAATCAACTATAAAGCGCTGACCAGTTTTATCAACCGCAGGATGTTTAAAGTCAATCGTGAAATCCAATTTAAATCCAAAAAATGGCTCTAAACGCGCCAATTTATTTCCTTCGCGCACTTCAACCACTTTTTGAATCACCATAAATTTACGCGGCGCCTCTTGTTCAACCGTGCCGGCGGACTCAATGAGAAAAAGGAAAGAGGCGGCACTACCATCCATGATCGGCACTTCCTCGGCATCCACTTCGATCAATAAATTATCTAAACCCAAGCCCGAACAGGCAGAGAGCAAATGCTCAACCGTGGAAACCTTCACACCCTGGCTCTGGATCACCGAGGCTAAGCGGGTATCGCAGACTGCCAATGCATGGGCTGGTATAGGAGCTGCATTAGGCATATCAACCCGCACGAACTGAATTCCAAAGTCAATTGGTGCAGGTTTAATTGTTAAGGTTGATTTACGACCAGAATGCAAGCCAATGCCGACTGTTTTGATCGGCTGCGCTAAGGTTTTTTGCTTGAGCACCATGGCTTGCATGAAATCAATTACAGATGCTTTAAGGTGTTCGCGGCATCACTAATTTCAAATTTGCCGGGCGCTTCGAGCGCCAAATGCTTCACAACACCGTTATCCACGATCATGGCATAGCGTTGCGAACGAACGCCAAGGCCACGTGCAGTTAGGTCAAATTCCATACCTAACTTTTTGGTGAACTCGGCACTTCCATCACCCAACATACGTACTTTCTTGCCAACTTTTAAATCACGTCCCCATGCGCCCATTACAAATGGGTCATTCACAGAAACACACCAGATCTCATCAACGCCTTTGGCTTTAATCGCATCAAAATGCTCCACAAATCCAGGAACATGTTTAGCCGAGCAGGTTGGTGTGAATGCGCCAGGCAAAGCAAAAATAACAATCTTTTTACCGGCGGTTAATTTTTCAACTTCAAATGAATTTGGGCCCAAGGAGCAGCCATCGCGCTCTTCATCAAAAAACTCGTAGAGGGTGGCATTAGGTAGTTTTTGTCCTACAGCGATCATGTTATCTCCATATCAATAGTGGTTTGGGGTGCTAACGCAGGCGCTGGATTCGTCGTCCGGAGGGGCGACTGAATTAGCAATCCTCGAACCCACTATTGTATGGTTTATTTCTTAGTCTGCTTGCTTCCTTAAAAAGGCTGGTATCTCATAGTAATCCGCCCCTTTTTCAAGCATGGCCTTCGCTTGTGGCGAACTATCTGCACCAAGGCTCGGGGGTACAGACTCTCGAGAATTACGAAATACCTTTGGAACATCAAACTGGCCATAATCAACTGCAGGATTAACCGGGGCAGCTGTGCTTGAGCCCACGGCGCTCGATGCCTGGGTCACATTGCGACTCATCGCAGCAGCTGGGCTGGCTGGAGCAAAATCACCCAGAGTGGTCATGGTTGGGCTTGCATCATGCGTACCTGTTGCCGCTCGCCAAATTAATTGCGGTTGATCCTTTTGGAGTGATTGTGAGCCATTGAGTCCAGTGGCCACCACAGTGACTCGTAAGGCATCACCCAGACTATCGTCATACACCGTTCCAAAAATGACCGTAGCATCTTCAGCGGCATAACCACGAATCGCTGCCATCACCTCACGGGTCTCAGACAACTTCAGTGAACGGCTCGCAGTGATATTGACCAACACGCCGCGTGCGCCTGATAAATCAACGCCCTCGAGCAATGGCGAAGCAACAGCAGCCTCAGCGGCCAAGCGGGCCCGATCCATTCCAGATACCGTCGCTGTTCCCATCATGGCTTTGCCTTGCTCACTCATGACGGTCTTCACATCCTCAAAGTCGACGTTGATTAAACCTTGCTCATTGATGATCTCGGCAATACCGGATACCGCGTTATGTAACACATCATCCGCGCAGGCAAATGCTTTATCAAATTCCGCATCCTCGCCCATCACCTCGAAGAGCTTTTCATTCAAAACCACGATTAATGAGTCAACGTGCTTTTCCAGCTCTTGTGCACCCATCTCGGCAACTTTTAGGCGCTTAACACCCTCAAAGTCAAATGGCTTACTAATCACGCCGACCGTTAAGATGCCCATTTCCTTGGCGACTTGAGCAACCACTGGGGCCGCTCCGGTTCCAGTACCGCCTCCCATACCCGCAGTAATAAATACCATATGTGCACCTTGTAGTGCATCTGCAATACGCGAACGGGCTTGCTCTGCAGATGCCGCACCCACTTCTGGCTTCGCGCCAGCGCCTAAGCCAGTCTCCCCCAATTGCAGGTTTAAGCTGGCTTGCGAGCGCTGCAATGCACCCGCATCGGTATTCATGCAAATGAAATCTACACCATTCACATTGCGACGAATCATATGCTGGACAGCATTCCCGCCAGCGCCTCCGACACCAACCACCTTAATGATGGTCTTGCCAGCTGTTTCTTGTTCTACCATTTCAAACTCCATAACACCCTCCTTATTTAAATCGGCCCTCCACCATGGATCACCGATTGACGACGACGAAAAAAATCAAAAATTTCCTGTAAACCATTCCTTCATGCGTGCGACCACACCCTGTAAACTCCCGCCCTGGATTGCTCTGCGACCGCGCATCATTTGCGCCTGCCCTTCCATGAGCAAACCAAGACCGGTGGAGTACCGTGGGCTTCTTAATACTTCATGTAAATGACCGCGATATTCGGGAGCGCCAATGCGCGCTGGTTTTAAGAAAACCTGCTCTGCCAACTCAACCATTCCGGGCATCATGGCGGTACCACCTGTGAGCACAATTCCGGAAGAGACCATATCTTCATAGCCTGACTCGCGGACAATATTGCGCACTAAAGTAAACAGCTCTTCAACCCGCGGTTCAATCACCGCCGCAAGGGCTTGTTTGGACATCGGGCGAGGTTCGCGATCTCCCACTCCAGGAACATCGATCATGGCATTCGAATCGGCCATATCCTGCTTAACAACCCCATGATGAATCTTTAAATCCTCCGCCTCAATCGTCGGAGTTCGTAAAGCCATCGCAATGTCATTCGTAATTTGATCGCCCGCAATCGGAATCACGGCGGTGTGGCGAATCGATCCTTGGCTATAAATGGCAATGTCCGTTGTGCCGCCACCAATATCAATTAATACAACACCTAATTCTTTTTCGTCTTCGGTAAGAACTGCCAAGCTTGAAGCAAGGGGTTGCAAAATTAAATCATTGACTTCGAGACCGCAGCGTCGGACACACTTGACGATATTTTGTGCGGCACTCACTGCTCCAGTGACAATATGCACCTTCACCTCCAAACGGATACCACTCATCCCAATCGGTTCACGTACATCCTCTTGACCATCAATAATGAATTCCTGAATCAAAATATGAAGAATTTGTTGATCGGTGGGAATATTGATTGCTTTGGCCGTTTCCAGAACACGCTCTACATCACCAGCACCAACCTCCTTATCCCGAATCGCAACCATGCCACTCGAGTTAAAACTCACAATGTGATTACCAGCGATACCGGTGTAAACCTGAGCAATGCGACGATCGGACATTAACTCCGCCTCTTCGAGCGCCTTTTGAATCGACTGAACCGTGGCTTCAATATTGACCACCACGCCCTTTTTTAGACCTTTCGAGGAGGTTTGCCCCAAACCCAACACATTAAATTGACCATCGGGGCTGAGCTCTGCAACGAGAGCCACCACTTTTGATGTACCAATATCCAACCCAACCAATAAATCGCGGCTGTCTTTACTCATTTCCATTCCTCGATGCGTTGCTCGTCATGACTCAAAATGGCGATTTGATACGCCTTGGGTATGTCAACCTTGATAGCGGGAGCACTTGGTTTAGCTGGAGCGCCCACGATGTGCACAGCAAACCCATTGGGATAGCGCAGATCGACGGCGTCAACCCGATTTGGCCACTTTTGCTGAACCTGTGGCCAATATTGCAAAAGCTGTGCAACGCGTTGATCCAGAGCGCCTTTGGCCTGCTCCTCTTCGCGCCCAAACTCAATGCGTACACCATTACTCAGCTTGATATGCCACGCATAGCGATCAGAAAGCGTTAATGATTTAACCTCTGCATCCCAAGGCTTAAACCAAGTACTGGCTTTTTGATATAGGCGAAGCACTTCCTTGCTTGAACCATCTGGTCCACTAAATTCAATGATGGGATTGTTTTCGTCGAGTTCTGTAACTGAGCCATCAAATACTTCGCCATGAACATTGAGTAATTTTTGTTGATCCGCCTTACCCCAGACTCCTAACGGTTTTTGCTCTTCAATGCTAACAATCAAACCATTGGGCCAAGCACGGCGAACGCTCGCATGGCGCACCCAAGGAAGCGCTTCGAAGGCATCCTTCACGTCTTGCAGACGAACACTAAAAAAATTGCCCTGAACTTTATCCAAAACCTGGCTACGTACTGCAGGGAGATGAACATGTTTTAAATCCTGATGACCAGCGGACTCAATCTGTAAATGCTTTAACGTAAACACGGGTTGATGACTGAGCCATATAAAGA
>JBEDHB010000096.1:0-5237 GCA_041174325.1 Pseudomonadota bacterium | reverse complement strand
AGCCGTAGGCATTACCTTCCGTGCTCACCACGACTGTGGTCTTGCCATCGGATCCTGGGCCGATCGAGAGTTTCTCAGGAACACTAACTTCCCACACCACACGTCCATTCTGAATGTTTAACTTACTGAGGGTGCCACGAGCGGATGCGGCAAACACATGATCATCAGCAACCACGGGACGGAAGTTAGCAGGAATCGAGCTACCGACACTCGTCGACCAGACCTCAACAAGCTCGACTTGATTGCTGACATTCACAAGCTCAGCGGGTTTGCGAACTTTGGATGAGCCAGAGCACGCAATCAATGCAAGTGAAAGAGATGCGATGGCGCCCCAGCGCAAGAGTCGCACTACATACCCCCTACGGCATCAATCTTCACTTTCAATAAACCGCGAGCATCTTCTGGAAAGGCTTTATCACTTTGCATCATCTTCATTGCCTTCTGGTACTCGGTACGAGCCTCCGGAATCTTCGTTTGCACCAAATACCAATCGCCACGGCGCTCGATCCATAAGGGCTCAAACCCTTTGACTGCTTTCTCTTTAAGGAGTTGATCGGCTTCTTTCAGACTGGCTTCAGTCCCTTGATCAATCAGGAGTCCTAAGAGACGCAATTGCGCCAGCGCCCGAAACGAATCATCGCTGGCTTTGTTGGCGGTCCACTTTAAATACGCTTGTGCTTTTGCAGCATCATTGCTATCCATCGCAATCTTGGCAGCCACGAGATTACCCATTGCAGCATAGGTGGTGCCGCCGTATTTCTTTTGCAGATCATCGGCTGCGAGATAGGTTTTATCTTTCTCATTCTTAGTCACTGCATTAATGAGGGTCTCGTATAACTTACCCGCATCGGCTGCTTGGCTGCGCTGATACCAGCCCCAAGCATTCATGGCTGCATAAGCAAGCAATGCCACGGTAATGACACCGATGATGTAATTACCATAGCGCGCCCAGAACGATTTAAGGTTCGCTAGGTTTTCTTGTTCTTCGAGGTCAAGTGCCATTCCAATACTGCTTTCTTCGATTATTTAAACGTTTATTTTATGCTCTGTGGCTAAGAATCCACCAAAGCATCAACCACTGCGACCAATAAGCCAGACAGTGGCACGGCATGTTGCTCACCAGTGCCGCGTAGATCCTTCAATTGCGCCTCATCGCGAGCGAGTTCATCAGGACCAATAATGAGGGCCAATTGTGCACCGCTCCCGTCGGCTTTCTTCATTTGCGATTTAAAACTCGCACTCTGTCCATCGGGTGGGCAATGCAGAATCACATCAATCCCGGCGCTACGCAAGGCTTCTGCTGCAATCATCGCCTGCACCAGAGTATCACCCCCTTGATGCAAGACATACACATCACAAACGGGCTCGCTATCGGGAATACTCTTCGAGGTCGCCATGAGATCAAGAACGCGCTCCATGCCCATCGCCCAACCGCATGCTGGCGCACTCTTACCACCCATGCGTTCCATCAAGGGATCGTAGCGTCCGCCGCCGGCGATCGTGCCTTGCGCACCCAATGCCTCGGTGGTCCACTCAAAGACGGTGAGGTTGTAGTAATCCAAACCGCGCACCAGTCGTGGGTTGATCTTAAATGGAATGTTGTTCGCTTTGAGAAGCGTCTGTACCGCTTCAAAGTGGGCCAAGGACTCTGAACCCAAAAACTCCAAAAGCTTGGGAGCACCTTCGATTAAGGTTTGCATCGCTGGGTTCTTCGAATCCAGTATTCGCAGTGGATTAGTTTGTAAGCGCCGTTGCGAGTCCTCATCCAATTGAGAGTGATGCTGCGTGAAGTAATCAACGAGTGCTTGGCGATGCGCAGCGCGTTCCGGGGCCTCACCCAATGAGTTAAGTTCTAATCGTACGCCTTGCAAACCCAGCTCATCCCAAAGACGCTGGCCCATCAAGATGATCTCAGCATCAATATCTGGCCCTGCAAATCCCAGTGCCTCAATCCCAAATTGATGAAACTGGCGATAGCGCCCACGCTGAGGGCGCTCGTGCCGAAACATTGGCCCCGTGTACCAAAGACGCTTAGGGCCGTCATAAATCAGATTGTGTTCAATCGTGGCACGGACCACGGCCGCGGTTCCCTCGGGTCGCAATGTGAGCTGTTCACCATTAAGGCGATCTTCAAAGGAGTACATCTCCTTCTCAACAATATCAGTCACCTCACCAATACCGCGTTGGAAGAGCGCAGTTGCCTCCACGATCGGTGTACGAATCTGTTCGTAACCATAGGCTCGGGTCAGATCCGCCAGCGTGCGTTCCAGATAAGACCAACCCGCTGCATCTTTAGGCAGCAGATCGTTCATGCCGCGAATGGCATTAATTTTTTGCATGGTAATTGGCTTTAACGTACTCGTCGACAATCAGTTGAAATTCTTCGGCGATACCCTCACCGCGTAAGGTTTTAACCTTCACGCCATCAACAAAGACCGGGGCTGCAGGGCTCTCACCAGTACCTGGTAGAGAGATGCCGATATTGGCGTGCTTGCTCTCACCCGGGCCATTCACAATGCAACCCATCACCGCCACGTTCATGTTCTCAACGCCGGGATGGGTTTTCTTCCACACCGGCATTTGTTGGCGTAAATACGATTGGATCTTAGCAGCGAGCTCTTGGAAGGTGGTGCTCGTGGTGCGACCGCATCCAGGACACGCAATCACCATCGGCGTGAAGTTCCGTAATCCCATGGTTTGCAAGATCTCTTGGCCGACGATCACTTCATTTTCACGTGGCGCACCGGGGTCGGGTGTTAAGGAGATGCGAATGGTATCGCCAATCCCTTCTTGCAAGAGAACGGCAAGTGCGGCAGTCGATGCCACGATGCCTTTGCTACCCATGCCCGCTTCGGTGAGTCCGAGGTGTAAGGAGTAATCACAACGCCGTGCGAGATCGCGATAGACCGCAATCAGGTCTTGCACACCGCTCACTTTGCATGAGAGTGTAATTTGATCGGGGTTCATGCCAAGCTCAACCGCTTTACTCGCCGACTGCAAGGCCGACTGAATCAGAGCCTCAATCATCACTTCTTGGGAGGTTTTGGGAGTTGCAAGTTTGGCGTTCTCATCCATGATCTGCGCTAGCAACTCTTGATCGAGGCTTCCCCAGTTGACACCGATGCGAATCGGTTTGTCGTAGTGACAAGCGGCTTCGATCATTTGTGCAAATTGCGGGTCGCGCTTAGCGCCTTTACCAACGTTACCGGGATTAATACGGTACTTGGATAAGGTCTTGGCGCAATCCGGATAGTCTTTAAGTAAGGTGTGGCCGTTGTAATGAAAGTCACCAATCAAGGGTACTTTTACGTCCATCTTATCGAGTTGCTCGCGGATATACGGTACTTGTGCTGCCGCCTCAGGAGTGTTCACGGTAATACGAACGAGCTCAGAACCAGCACGCGCCAACTCCTTCACCTGAATCGCGGTTGCGATCGCATCCTCGGTATCGGTATTGGTCATCGATTGCACTCGTACCGGGGCATCACCACCAACAGTCACGCGGTGATCGCCCCACGCAACTACCGACTGTCGCGATACGCGGCGCGGTAATGGTCCGAGGGGTAATGGAGGCAAACAGCCTGGCTCGATCTTATTCATCATGGCATCCAATTGCGATCATTATCGTCCCTGAAACTGAATCACCTGCTCATTCAGTGCTTGCATGCGCTCAGCGCGGCGCGTCCGATCAATCACATCCCCTGCCAACTGGCCGCAGGCAGCTGCGATATCGTCTCCGCGAGTCTTGCGTACGGTGGTCACAAGATCAGCGTCTTGCAAAATTTGGGCAAACTGTTTAACCCGCTCGGCAGGAGAACGTTTAAGGCCCGATGCAGGAAATGGATTAAAGGGGATGAGATTTAATTTGCAACGCAAGCCCTTTAGGAGTTTGATTAACTCTTTGGCATGCTGATCTTGGTCATTGACACCATCGAGCATGCAGTACTCAAAGGTAATGAAGTCACGCGGTGCAAATGGTAAGTAGCGATCGCAGGCGGCAATCAGTTCTTTTAAAGGGTATTTTTGATTGAGTGGCACGAGCTCATCGCGCAGGGCGTCGTTCGGTGCATGCAAGGACACAGCAAGTGCTATGGGACAATCTTGGGCCAAGCGATCCATCATGGGGACTACACCGGAGGTGGAGACGGTCACACGGCGGCGCGAGAGCCCATAGGCGTGATCGTCGAGCATTAAACGCAATGCCACGAGTACCGCATCGTAGTTGAGTAAGGGCTCGCCCATGCCCATCATCACCACATTGGTGATCACCCGACCCTGCGCTTGTTTGGCACAATCGTCATCGAGCCTGCGAATCGCATGGGGATCCTCGCGCAGATGATGCTCGGCAAACCAGAGCTGTCCAATAATCTCTGCAGGCGTTAGATTGCGAGCAAAGCCCTGATGACCGGTGGAACAAAATCGGCAGTTGACCGCACACCCAGCTTGAGAAGAAATACATAGCGTGCCACGATCATCTTCGGGGATGTACACCATCTCAACGGCATTACCGGCACCCACATCCAGTAACCACTTGCGGGTGCCATCACTGGCCTTCATATCCTGAATGACTGGCAAGCTGATCACCTCCGCTTGTTCAGCCAGTTGATGACGAAAGGATTTAGCTAGATCGGTCATCAGCGCCACGTCTGAGACGCCACGCTGATGCACCCACTGCAGGAGCTGCTTAGCCCGAAAGGGCTTCTCATTCAATCCCGCAACGTACTCTGCCATCTTGGCAGCATCAAAATTGAGTAAGTTCGTGCGAGTTGAATTCAATGGTGAATTAACGAGCGTAGATGTTCATGCCGGGGAAGAAAAAGGCGACTTCCACCGCGGCGGTCTCGGGTGCATCTGAACCATGCACAGCATTGGCGTCAATGCTATCGGCAAAGTCAGCGCGGATCGTGCCCTTGTCGGCTTTCTTGGGATCGGTAGCGCCCATCAGCTCACGATTTTTAGCAATCGCGTTCTCACCTTCAAGAACCTGAATCATCACTGGACCCGAGATCATAAAGCTCACGAGGTCTTTAAAGAAAGGACGTTCTTTATGGACGGCATAGAACTGCTCAGCTTCATTTTTTGAGAGGTGCGCCATTTTGGCGGCGATGATCTTCAAACCCGCTTGCTCAAAACGAGCATAGATTTGGCCAATCACGTTCTTCGCGACTGCGTCAGGTTTGATGATGGATAAGGTGCGCTGAATTGCCATGCAAAAACTCCAATGAGGTTGTGTGAAA
>JBEDHB010000095.1:0-5243 GCA_041174325.1 Pseudomonadota bacterium | reverse complement strand
AAATTCATCAACGCCGACTGCAAGGGCGCGCTCAGCCCCATGTAGATTTGGTATTAAGACCGTGTATTCAACTCCAGGAACACGCTCAATGCTGCGCATCACGGCCTCCGCATCCGCAAGCATCGGAATGGCTTTAGGGCTCGTAAAGGAGGTCACCTCAATCTTCGCATAGCCAGCACGACTTAAGCGATTAATTAAGCGAATCTTGTCTTCTGTGGGAATGAAACGTGGTTCTGCCTGAAAGCCATCGCGCGTAACGACCTCTTGGATGTAAATCCGACTTGACGGATTGGCTTGAGTATGACTGGACATAAGACCTCGTTGATTGCATGCAATGGTTATGCAAATCCTTATTTTAATTAAGAAAACCCGATTTCGGGATGGATAAAACAAAAATTCCAGAATGGTCTATAGTTACAGCATTGAGCTTTTATCAACATGTTCGCTCGACTACTAAAAAAGGAAAAATAATGGAACATACATTGCCCCAATTACCATATGCACTTGACGCACTTGCACCTCATATTTCGAAAGAGACATTGGAATATCACTATGGTAAGCATCATCAAACCTACGTGACCAATCTCAATAACCTCATCAAGGGAACCGAATTTGAGAACTCCAACCTGGAAGAGATTGTAAAAAAATCATCTGGCGGTATCTTTAATAATGCAGCCCAGGTCTGGAATCATACCTTTTACTGGTTTGGTTTAAAGCCAAACGGGGGTGGCGCGCCAACCGGTGCCTTAGCAGATGCGATCAATGCGAAGTGGGGCTCATTTGATAAGTTCAAGGAAGAGTTCACCAAGTGCGCAGTTGGTACCTTTGGATCGGGCTGGGCCTGGTTAGTGAAGAAGGCTGATGGTAGTCTCGATTTGGTATCGACTAGCAATGCGGCGACACCGTTAACTACTGATGCTAAGCCACTATTGACATGCGACGTATGGGAGCATGCGTATTACATTGATACTCGTAATGCCCGTCCTAAGTATGTCGAGAACTTCTGGAATCTCGTGAATTGGGATTTTGTGAGTAAAAACTTCGCCTCTTAATTCCAATAAGAAATCCATATGACATCGATTCTGAGCTCCTTAGGTAAAACCGTTCTAGTCGGATTTATCCTGCTAGCCCTCATTGTGATCGTCCTTGGGGGGTCTAATGTGGGGAGCTCAGCGTGGGTCACTTTTGTATTTCGGTTCTTGCACGTGATCTCAGGTGTGATGTGGGTTGGCCTGTTGTGGTATTTCAACTTTGTACAGATTCCATCGATGCCGAAGATTCCGGATGAGCAAAAGCCAGCGGTTTCAAAAGTCATTGCACCCATGGCCCTGAAATGGTTTCGGTATGCGGCGATGGCTACGGTACTCACTGGATTTATTCTCGCCGTACTCAATGGCTACGCCCATCAAGCTTTCACATTACAGCAACCCTTCTTAGCGATTGGTCTTGGAATGTGGATTGCCTTCATTATGGCCTTTAACGTCTGGTTTGTGATCTGGCCCAATCAAAAACGTGCGCTCGGTATCGTAGAAGTGGATGCAGCAACTAAGGCAAAGTCAGCAAGAGTTGCTATGCTCACCTCGCGGATCAATACCATTCTGTCGATCCCCATGTTGTATTTGATGGTAGCTCAGCAAAACGGTGGTTTGTAAACCCTAATAGATCTTAGTCTCACCAGCGGGTCGATTTTTAAAGCGTTTATGAACCCAATAATATTCAGCAGGACGCTTGCGAATCGCATCCTCAAAACATTGGTTAAGGCGAGCTGTATCGGCAATTTCATCATCACTTGGAAATGACTCCAGTGGTTTGCTGATATGACAAATATAACCAGAGCGATCATGATTGAGTGTCGTTTGCATAATGCATACTTCAGCACCACTTAATTTCGCTAAACGTGAAATTGCAGTAATGGTATTCGTTTGAACTCCAAAAAATGGGACAAATACCGAGTCTTTGATCCCAAGATCAATATCAGGCGCAATGAAAACAAAGTTTCCTTTTTTGATCTCTCGAATG
Source organism: Pseudomonadota bacterium (assembly GCA_041174325.1). Taxonomy (GTDB): domain Bacteria; phylum Pseudomonadota; class Gammaproteobacteria; order Burkholderiales; family Burkholderiaceae; genus Polynucleobacter. Next base: position 3,224 of record JBEDHB010000095.1, on the reverse strand, counting down.
GTCTCAATTAAATGACCTTGTCTTGGGATGGATCGCCCACCGAAGCGGCCACGCCAATCAATAATTTTCTGATCAAAGTAGGGATTTTTCATCTTTTGATAGAGGGTCACCCCGCGCAGCCAGTCCTTTTTTTCAGCCAAGGCGCACAAAGCAATTCCACCTTCAATCCCAACGAAATGGGGGTTTACTAAAATACGTGGTTTGCGATCCCCCAATTCAATTTCGGAATCAATCTGAATCATTTCATTGATTTGCTCAGGTGAGCCCAACCAAATTCGACTACGCTCTAAAAAACTACGACAAAGTAATTGCCAGTGTAGTAGAGCCAGATCCTCGATTTCTTTCGAAGAAAGTTTTGGAAAACAAAGACGTAAGTTAATTAAGACTACCCGCTGACGATCACTCGGTATTTTGGAAACGATCCACCCCAAGCCATTGCCAAGATGAATAATCCATGAATATGGAAAAAAAAGGACGATGCGAAGTGCAGCTACCGTTAGGTAATTTAGAAAAGTTTGCAATCGAATCCTTTTTAGAGCCCTCACTATATACTGCGATTCAATTTCATGTTGACATACCGTATACTAGACCCATGAAACAAACCATTTTGCGGATCCTCTGGGTTTTAAGCGGGGCAAGTGTGGCGTTGTTTCTGGCTTTGCATGTAGTCCGTCCACAGGATTCCACCTTATTACTCGCTTCGCTTGGTGGCTCCACATTGTTCTTGTTTGGTCTAACGACCTTACCGCCGGCTCAGCCCAGAGCTCTGTTTGGTGGACACCTACTATCTGCTTTGATTGGGGTGATTTGTTATCAGACCTTGGGTGATGCAACCTGGGTTCTGGTTTTGTCCGTACTGATCACAATTGCAGTCTTATTGTTCACTAAAACCGTTCATCCACCAGCGGGTGCAAATCCATTGATCATGATTCATGCGCATGCGGGGTTTATGGATATTTGGACCCATGTTTTACTGGGAGTCATTGTGTTGGCTGCCACAACATTTGTCTGGTCGCGTCTGGGTATCGGTGCTACTAAGTACCCTGTCAAATGGAACCAAGAATCTCCACCTGGGCCCCATTGGGGACCATGGGGCTCGATCTAAGCTTGATTAATGAACAAACGAACAGCTTTGGCTAATTCCAGTGCGGTCATGCCATTAGGCCCAATTCCGGATTGAACCAGTTGATCGGCAGCACGCGCATGGAGTTCAACCGCAAGGCAGGTTGCCTCCCACAAATTAAGATGATGATGAATTCCTTGGGCTGCAAGTGAAGCGATGAGGCCTGTTAAGACATCCCCCATGCCCCCGGTTGCCATTCCGGGATTGCCCGCTTCGCAGGTATAGATCGCATCATTTGGTGCCCCAACCAAGGTCTGGTGACCTTTGAGAACCACAAAGCATTGAAATCGATCAATCAGCAACTGAATGGCCTGAGACCGATTGGCTTGAACCTCTTCCACCGATACACTCAATAGACGGCTTGCCTCACCAGGGTGGGGAGTGATCGTGCAGGGATCTTTACGCTCACGCAACAATTGCTGTAAGCGTGGGTGGTCAGCGATTAGATTTAAAGCATCGGCATCCAAGATCAGCGGACCAGGGAATGCAAGACTTGCTTCTAAGAAATGCAAAGCCTGGTTACTCAGGCCTAAGCCAGGACCAACGGCCAAACAGTCGGGCGCTATTTGGTTTATAAAATGGTGAGCATCTGTAATTGAAGAGATATCCCGAACCATCCACTCGGGCTGATCAATCTGTACGTAAGCTGATTTTGAATCCAAGACGCCAACAATGGTCCAGCCTGCGCCACTGTAGAGAGATCCGAACGCGGACAAGAAAATAGCGCCTGCCATGCCTGGCGCACCACCAATCAGCAGCACCTTTCCCATCTGGCCTTTATGTGTATCTGGCTTTCGAATCAGGTGGGTACGAAGCGCTAGGGCATTTAGGTTTGGCATGATTAGAGAGGGTAGGTGCTGTGGGGCTGAGGTAGATGAACATGCTCCCAGCCCAGTTGTGAGTGAATGGCTGCTTTCAGTTGCTCTGCGGCGTAGGGTTCTCCATGCGTAATATAAACATGCGTTGGGGCTTGTCGAAATCCCTTTAACCAACGAATGAGTCCGGCCTGATCGGCATGGGCTGATAAACCGCCAATGGTATGAATGGAGGCTTTCACGGCAACCTCCTTACCGAACAAGTGCACGAGTTTGGCTTGATCAACTAAACGCCTACCCAAGCTGCCTTGTGCCTGAAAACCGGTGATGATGATCGCATTATTACGGTGAGGAAGATTCCATTTGAGGTGGTGCACAATTCGACCAGCCTCGCACATGCCGCTAGCAGAAATCACAATGGCACCCCCCTTAATGCGATTGAGTGCCTTTGACTCTTCAACGTCGGCAATAAATCGTAAATCTAAGCGATTAGGGTTGGCTTGATACCAATCGTAGACAGCTTGTGCGTCTTTATCGAGTGTGAAACGATATTCTTCGGTTAGGCGGGTGACCGAAGTGGCCATGGGAGAGTCTACCCAGATGTTCAGATGAGGTAAGCGCTTACGCCGAATTAAATCCGTTAATACGAAAATGATTTCTTGGGTTCGACCTACTGCAAATGCTGGGATGATGATATTGCCATTGTGCTTGAGTGTATTTGTAATGACCTCTACAAGCTCATCTTCCGTATCCTGTAGGGAACGATGTAAGCGATCGCCATAGGTCGATTCCACAACTAAGGTGTCAGCATGTTCAATCAGCTCAGGATCATTCATTAAGGGCCGTTCAAACATTCCTAAGTCACCCGAGAAGACGGTACGGTGACTTTGTTGATTCTCTTTTTGAATATCGATGATAGTAATCGCAGCCCCCAAAATATGGCCCGCATCCAAAAATTCAATTTCGATTCCTTGGCTTGGACTAAAGCGCCGGTGATAAGGCACGGTCTTTAGCTGTGCCAAGCAATCGATTGCCTCGAGGGTGCTATAAAGAGGAACTGGAAGATCACCCTTCCAACGACCCTGAGCCTGTTTGCGTTGGGCGCGTTCATAATCGGCTTCTTGCAGATGGGCGCTATCTAAAAGCATAATTTTGAGAAGGGCAGCTGTTGCAGGAGTGCAATAGATGGCTCCTCGAAATCCTTGGGCGCATAAGCGCGGCAATAATCCACTGTGGTCAATATGTGCGTGGGTTAGAACCACAAAATCGAGCTCATGCGGGGGAAT
>JBEDHB010000094.1:0-5252 GCA_041174325.1 Pseudomonadota bacterium | reverse complement strand
CTGCATTGATGATTGTTGAGCCAGTATCCAATGGCTTAGGTAGTGATTGCTTTGCAATTGTTTGGGATGGGCATGATCTGCATGGTTTAAATGCCTCAGGGGTTTCACCGGCAGAGTGGAGTCTTGATTACTTTGCCACCAAGTATGGTCGTGATGCACAGGGTTTCGCTAATCGACCGATGCGGGGGTGGGATAGCGTGACCGTGCCCGGCGCCGTTGCTGGCTGGGAGACACTCCATCAGCGCTTTGGATCGCTGCCCTTGGCCGATATCCTGCAGCCCGCGATTGAGATTGCGGAGCGCGGGCATGCGGTGGCACCGATTGTGGCGCATAAGTGGGCTGCAGCCGTCAACGAGCTTAGCCCCCAGTCAGGGTTTGCCAAGGCATTCATGCCAAATGGCCGAGCACCACACACGGGTGAGATCTTTTATTTTCAAGCAGCCGCACGAGCGTTAAAGCAAATTGCTCAGAAAGGCTTTCGGGATTTTTATGAGGGTGAGATTGCCAGTTCAATCGTTCGATTTGCGCAGGAGCACCAAGCGGCATTAAAGGCTAGTGATTTAGCCAACTATCGACCCGATTGGGTTGGTACCATCTCAACCAGAGTGCAAGGCTATGATGTGCACGAGATCCCGCCCAATGGGCAAGGGATCGGCGCCTTAATGGCGATGGGTATCTTAGAGAACCTTGATCTTGCGCAGTATCCCGTGGATGGTGTGGAGAGTCAGCATTTGCAAATTGAGGCCATGAAATTAGCCTTTGCGGATATTTATCGTTACGTAGCGGATCCGCGCTCGATGGAGGTCAGTCCCGAACAAATGCTCAATTCTAAGTATCTTGCAAAGCGGGCAGGGCAAATTGATCTGCAGCGCGCCTCCCAATTTACATTTGGAATGCCCAACACAGGAGGCACTATTTATTTAAGTGCTGCCGATCAAGAGGGGCGCATGATCTCGTTTATTCAGAGTAATTACATGGGCTTTGGCTCGGGTGTGGTGGAGCCCGATTGGGGAATTAGTTTTCAGAATCGAGGATATGGGTTTACATCGGACCCTCGATCACCGAATGCAGTCGCCGGTAATAAACGACCATTTCATACGATCATTCCGGCATTCTTAACCAAAGAGGTGAATGGCAAAACCGTCCCTCAAATGAGTTTTGGGGTAATGGGCGGGGATATGCAACCGCAGGGACATTTGCAAACTCTCTTACGGATGTTGGTCTATCAACAGCAACCACAAGCCGCCTGTGATGCACCGCGTTGGAAGGTCAATCGAGACTTTAGCCTTGATGTCGAAGCGAACATGGATCCCCAAACGGTCAAGGGTCTCATCGAGCGGGGGCATATTCTGAAAAAGGTGGATGATCCGTATATGGACTTTGGCTCCGGTCAATTTATCTGGCGCCTATCCGATCAAGTCAGCGATGGCTATATTGCAGCAAGCGATAGCCGTCGGGATGGACTTGCGGCCGCGTATTAACCATCTTTGGGGTGGAAGACCGTTAAAATAGTGAGCTTTGCCAGCACGGCATCATTATTGAGAAAGTTCTTGTGTTAAACGCGTCTAATATCACCATGCAGTTTGGGGCAAAGCCCCTGTTTGAAAACATCTCCGTCAAATTTGGTGGCGGTAATCGTTACGGCTTAATTGGTGCCAATGGCTGTGGAAAATCCACCTTCATGAAAATCCTTGGCGGGGAGCTGGAGCCCTCGGCTGGCAATGTCAGTCTTGAACCCAATATTCGTTTAGGTAAGTTACGCCAAGATCAATTTGCGTACGAGGACATTCGAGTGCTCGATGTGGTGATGATGGGCCACGCAGAAATGTGGCAAGCCGCGGCAGAGCGCGATGCGATTTATGCCAATCCCGACGCAACGGACGAAGACTATATGCGCGCAGCCGAGCTCGAAGCCAAGTATGCAGAATTTGGTGGCTATACCGCTGAAGCACGAGCCGGCGAGCTATTACTTGGTATTGGCATTCCACTGGAACAGCACAATGGCCCGATGAGTAATATCGCACCGGGCTGGAAACTACGCGTCCTGCTTGCCCAGGCTCTATTTTCTGATCCAGATGTATTGCTGCTTGATGAGCCGACTAATAACTTGGATATTCATTCGATTCATTGGTTAGAGGAAATCCTCAATCAGCGTAATAGCACCATGATCATCATCTCGCACGATCGACATTTTTTAAATGAGGTGTGTACGCATATGGCCGATATGGACTACGGTACGCTGAAGGTCTATCCAGGGAACTACGATTCCTATATGCTGGCATCCACCCAGGCGCGTGCCCAACAAATGGCAGCCAATGCCAAGGCCAAAGAGAAGATGGCTGAACTTCAGGCATTCGTGAGCCGCTTCTCGGCTAATGCTTCGAAAGCAAGACAGGCAACCTCACGCCAGCGCCAACTTGAGAAGATCGAGCTGATTGATATCAAGCCTTCATCGCGTCAGAACCCATTTATTCGGTTTGAAACCGAGAAGAAATTACACAATATGGCGGTTGAGTGCAATGCACTCACCAAACAGTTTGATCGGGTAATCTTCAAGAACTTCAAGATTGCAATTCGTCCAGGTGAGAAGATTGCCATTATTGGTCAGAATGGGGCGGGTAAGACCACTTTACTTAAAACCATTTTGAGTAAACGCTTTGATGGGATTGCTGCCGATACGGGGGATGTGAAGTGGGCTGAGAACGCCAATGTGGGAGTCATGCCACAAGACACCAGCGAATGTTTTCCTAAAGATGATACCCTCATCGAGTGGATGACCCAATGGCGTAAACCAGGGGATGACGATCAGGTCGTGCGTGGCATCCTAGGACGTCTACTGTTCTCAGGCGATGAAATTGGTAAATCGGTGAAGGTGGTTTCGGGTGGTGAGAAAGGGCGATTGATTTGGGGTAAGTTAATGCTCCAAAAGCACAATGTACTTGCGATGGATGAGCCAACCAATCACATGGATATGGAATCCATTGAGAGTTTACAAATTGCTCTTGAGAAATTTGATGGCACCCTGATCTTTGTATCCCATGACCGGGAATTTGTATCGGCCCTGGCAAACCGAATTCTTGAGGTTAAGCCCGATGGCACGATCAATGACTACTCTGGAACGTATGAGGAGTATCTGCGCAGCCAGGAGTTAGCCGGTTAGGACTTTTGCTCGCGAGTAAAGCGCATGGCAGTACCCTCCGCCTGAATACGAGCCCAGACACCTTGCTTCTCTTCGGGGCTCATAAATACCCAATTGCTGACTTCTAGGGCGGTGCGACCACAACCTTTACAGATCTCATCAAAGAGGGTGGAGCAGATCCCGATGCACGGCGAATCGGAATCGCTATCGCTAATTCCTAAGGAATTTGCGCCAGTAGCACTGTTATCGTTTGAACCCATATCTTACTTTAATGCATCAAGCTCAATTCCGCCGGAGCTGTTTGGATGGGAGTCTTGGCGTAAGGGGCTATGCTCAGCCAGCTCATCGAGATATTGACCAATCCCCTGGCGCTCACGCTCCAGAAATCTTCCCACTGCAGCCTGAAACCGTGGATCGCTGAGATGGTGGTATGACGAGACAGTGGTCGGCATAAATCCCCGTGCCATTTTGTGCTCGCCTTGCGCACCCCCTTCAAGAGTTTGGATTCCCTCGCGGATGCAATATTCAATTGCCTGATAGAACGCGGTCTCAAAATGAAGGCAGGGATATTGCAAGATGCATCCCCAATACCGACCATAGGCTTTACTCAAGTTACGATCAACCACTAATAGGGAACAGGCGATCGCTTGGCCGTCCCGCTTAGCAACAATCAAATGAAGATTGGCGGGCATCTGCTGTGCCCACTCCTGAAAAAAGAGTTGATTTAGATAGGGAGTGGAGTAGTGGTTCTGATAGGTATTGCAATAACAGCGATAGAAGAATAGGACATCGTCCGCAGTGAGTGAATCTCCAGGAAGGTGTTCAAAGCTAATGCCTGCCTCTTGAACCTGCTTGCGCTCACGCTTGATGTTCTTGCGTCGCTTCATGGTAAGGGTGGATAAAAAGGTCTCAAAATCACTGTAGCCATGGTTGTGCCAATGAAACTGGACCGACTCGCGCTTTAAGAATCCTGCCTCACTAAGAAGCGTTGCCTCACCCTCGATGGGAAAGAGAATATGAGCAGAAGATAGATTTACCTCTTGAACGAACTGTTTTAAACCGGAGATGAGAGCCTCTTGATGCTCGGGCAACCGGGCTAACAAGCGCGAAGAGGTCACTGGGGTAAATGGAATAGCGCTGAGTGCTTTTGGGAAATATTGCAACCCAGCTTGAGTATAGGCTTCTGCCCAGGACCAATCAAAGACATATTCTCCATAGGAGTGAGTTTTGAGGTAAAGAGGCAATGCGCCAAGAAGCGATTCTCCACCAGCTTCATAGAGCGCCAGATGCGATGGCTTCCATCCCGTTTCTGCACTCACGCATCCCGTTTTCTCCAAAAGACTCAGAAACGAGTACTGCATGAAAGGGCCCGCAGAGGGCGGCAGGATTGAGGCCCATGCCTCCTGAGAAACATCCGTAATCTGGCTTAGAACCCGAACCTCATACTTAGCTTGCATACGAATCAGCCAAGTGCATCAAATCAACGCTGAATCAGCTCGATCTTGTATCCATCGGGGTCAGTAACAAAGGCAATCAGCGTTTTGCCACCCTGAACTGGGCCGGCAGGGCGAGTAATCGTGCCCCCGGCAGCAGCGATATCATCACATGCCTTATAAACATCTGGGACCGCAATCGCGATATGACCGTATGCGGTACCGTGGTCATACGCGTTCACACCGTAGTTATAGGTGAGCTCAATCTCTGCCTGTCCATCCTCGTTGCCGCGTCCAAATCCCACAAAGGCGAGGGAGTACTTTTGCTCCTCACGATTGGTGGTACGCAATAAGTTCATACCCAATACGCGGGTATAAAAATCAACCGAGCGAGCAATGTCGCCAACGCGTAGCATGGTATGCAAAAGCATCTTACTCAATGCGCGCTTTCTCGCGAATTGCTTTCATCATCTGAGCGAATTTTTCACGTTGCCATGCTTGATCCTGCATTAGCATAGATCTGAGCTGCTCCTTGATTTCAGAAATGGGCGGAATTTTGACATCACGCACGTCGTCAAGTTGGATAATGTGCCAACCAAATTGAGTTTTGATAGGTTTATCGGTCATCTGCCCTTTTTTTAGAGTAACCATTGCCTTAGTAAATTCAGGAACTAAGGCTT
>JBEDHB010000093.1:0-5347 GCA_041174325.1 Pseudomonadota bacterium | reverse complement strand
CGAATCGCCCACCGCGTTCAGAAGGTCGTGGTCGTAACCGGGGTGAACGACAAAATACTCAAGAGAAGGCAGAAACTGCAAACACATTACCGCAGGTGATAAGCGCTGCCGATGAATCTGAAGGCGCCGGGGATGAACGCCGCCGTGGTCGTAACCGCCGTGGTCGAGGTCGCAACCGTGGGGATCGAACCGAAAATAATGATGCCGGTAACTCAGCAACGGTTTCCGAATCCAATCCAGGTTTTCCGATGGGACTCGGTGGTCGCTCGGCAAGTGTGCCGCTCACCCAAATTGTCCGGACCCTCCGAGAGCCAACTGGAGGACGGCGCCCCAATCCGCGTAGGGAGCGACGCGAAGAAGCGGTCCCAACGGCAATTGAAACGGTTACAGTGCCCACAGCGAATTTGGAAGTGGTTGCACCACCTCCCTTGCCTGAACTACCCAAAGTCGCATTCATGCCTTTAGCTGAAGAACCATTAAAGGATGTGGTGCAAGGAGCGGGAATGGTTTGGGTGGGAACAGATCAATCGAAATTGGTAGAAGTTCAAACCCAGATTCAATCTGAGCGCGTTGCTCCTAGGACTCCTAGGGAGCCTAAGGCATCTGCAAGCATCCCCACTGGGCCCATGGTCTTAGTGGAGACTGGCGGGAAAGAAAAAACGATCGATAAGTCAATTTAACCATTTAAGCCATAATCCTAACTATGGTTAAAACTGTGATACCGATTCGCAAAGAGGCTTCTCGGAGTCCTTTGCCATTGATCCCAACTACGCTCAGCGTTGCCCATGGCCGCACCCTCGATCGTCGTCAGCGTCCATTGCGTGATTTACGCATCTCGGTCACCGATCGCTGTAATTTTCGGTGCACCTACTGCATGCCCAAAGAGGTGTTTGATCAAAACTATCCTTATCTAGCCCAATCCGAATTATTAAGTTTTGAAGAGATTCATCGCTTAGCAAAAATTTTTGTATCTCTCGGAGTCGAAAAGATTCGCTTAACTGGTGGCGAACCATTACTGCGCAAGAATCTAGAAACCTTAATTTCTATGCTTGCCAAGATTCGAACTCCGCAAAATGGGGCGTTGGATTTAACCCTAACAACAAATGGCAGTCTTTTGAGTAAGAAGTCAGCTCCGTTAAAAAAGGCTGGTTTGCAACGGCTAACCGTTAGCTTGGATGCGCTCGATGATACGATCTTCAAGGCCATGAACGATGTCGACTATCCAGTCAGCGATGTATTGAAAGGAATCGAGGCGGCTCAAAAGGCAGGTTTTGAAGGTATCAAAGTCAATATGGTGGTCAAAAAGGGTGTAAATGATCACGAAATCTTGCCGATGGCCAAGTATTTCCGTAATAGCGGCATCACACTGCGCTTTATCGAGTTTATGGATGTTGGTTCCTCAAATGGCTGGAATCTTGATCAAGTCTTGCCATCTGCCGAAGTGATCGCAATGATTTCTGAACACTTCCCACTTGAGCAAGTCGATCCGAATTACGCTGGTGAAGTCGCTCAACGTTGGCGCTATCAGGATGGGGCTGGCGAAATTGGCGTGATCTCCAGTGTTACTCAGGCGTTTTGTCATGAATGCACCCGTGCTAGGCTATCAACCGATGGCCAGCTGTTTTTATGTTTATTTGCCACCGAAGGATTTGATTTCAAAACCCTCATACGATCTGGTCATTCCGATCTTGAAATAGCAAATGCAGTGATGCAGACATGGTCAAATCGAGAGGATCGTTACTCCGAAATTCGACACCTTCATACGAAAGACTTAGAACGCAAAGTAGAAATGTCTTACATTGGTGGTTAAGGCATAAGCATGATTGTGCGTTCGGATGTTACTGGTTTATTGTTAGCGGGCGGTCGCGCGCAGCGCATGGGAGGGATCGACAAGGGTCTAATACCATTTCTAGGTAAGCCTTTGATCGAACATGCAATTCATCGCCTTGGGCCACAGGTCTCAAATTTAGTGATTAATGCTAATCGCAATCAGGATATCTATTCGCAATATGGTTACCCCATTGTGGCCGATGAAAATCAGGATTTCGCTGGTCCCTTGGCAGGCTATCTAGTAGGTCTAAAGGCTTGCAACACGCCTTATTTAATGACTGCACCCTGCGACTCTCCACTTTTTCCAACCGATTTAGTCACGACACTCGCTGAAATATTGGAAAAGCAAAAGGCGGATATTGCTTACGCATCCAGCCAAGATCCCCTTGGTAAGATTTGGGCGCAACCGGTCTTTTGCCTGATGAAACGAGAAGTACGTGATTCTTTGGAACAATTTTTAGCCGCTGGGCAACGCAAGATTGATCGCTGGTTTGCGTCTCAACATGCATGCACGGCTATTTTTCCAAATGAATCTGCGTTTGCCAATGCCAACACCCCCGAAGAACTGGCTCAATTAGAAAAAATTACCCCCTAAGGCCATGGAAACCAGCAAAGCAAACCAAGAATTCCAGTCGGATTTTTTATCCGTATCCGAGGCACGAAAAGCGATTGCGGATCTAATCGCATCCAGTTATGAATCGTCGCTAATGCATCTAAGAAAGGAGACCTTACCCCTCCATCAATGCCTTGGCCGCATTTTGGCGAGTGATATTTTGTCCCCCATCGATGTGCCGGCCCACGACAACTCTGCCATGGATGGGTATGCATTTGATGGCGGTGAATTACGCGATGATCGCCAAAATATAGAACTAACCATCATCGGAACAGTGCACGCCGGGCAAACTGAATTGCCTACTGTTAGGCCTGGTGAGTGCGTCAAGATCATGACAGGGGCCCTGATGCCCGCGACTTGCAATACCGTTGTGCCCCAAGAATTTACCAAGACTCATGGCAATGGTTTGGTGAGCTTTTCAAGCAGTATCGTCCGCACTGGCGAGAATCGTCGCCTACGGGGCGAAGATTTACAGTCTGGTAAAGCAGCGATTTTGCATGGCCGAATTCTGCGCCCTGCCGATCTCGGTCTTGTGGCATCCTTAGGTATTCATGAGCTTGAGGTCTATCAACGTACCAAGGTCGCAATCCTCTCCTCTGGCAATGAGCTCTGCGACATCCATGAATCCTTAGTGCCTGGCAAGATCTATGACAGCAATCGCTACAGTCTGCGGGCATGCATCGAGCGACTCGGCATGGAGGTCATTGATTGTGGCATCGTGCGTGATACGCCCGATGATCTTAGAAAGTCGTTCACGATGGCCGCTCAAAAGGCCGATGTGATTATCTCTTCAGGCGGAGTCTCGGTTGGAGAGGCGGATTTCACCAAGCAAATGATGGAGGAACTGGGCGAGGTTGGATTTTGGAAAATTGCCATGCGCCCCGGTCGACCCATGGCATTCGGTGGCCTAAAACCAAGTTCGAGCAAGCCTACGCCCACTGTATTTTTTGGCTTACCCGGTAACCCCGTAGCTGTGATGGTGACCTTTTATCAATTTGTCCGCAATGCGCTATTGCAACTTAATGGCGCCAAGCGGGTTGAGATCCCCTTGCTTCCAGTTCGATCTGCCGTAGGAATTCGAAAGAAATCAGGTCGTACTGAGTTTCAACGTGGGATTGTGTTTCAAGATCCCCAAGGTCAATGGGCCGTTAAAACAACCGGTAGCCAAGGTGCTGGGATTTTGCGCTCTATGAGTGAGGCCAATTGCTTCATCATTCTTCACCACGACCAAGGAAATATTGAGCCAGGCGATTGGGTGGATGTAGAGATTTTTGATGGACTGCTTTAAGATGGCGGGATCATGAAATTTACTAAAAAAGAGATTGTATTTTTAGATCCCATGCATACCGCCAAAACCTTAGTTTTGGTTTACTTATGCTTTTCGGTCCCCATCGTTCTATTGGCGCTCTTTGTCGCCTTTATTCGAGATGGGTCAATTCCTGGATTTACTGTGATTTCCGCCCTAGTACTGAATGCCATTTTGGGCTTTGGGCTCTTATGGATTGCTTGCAAGGTCTATAACTGGGTTGCAGAAAAGTTTGGCGGAATTGAGCTTGCACTCAAAGAACTCACCGAAGAGACCGACGACATTCAATAGACAGTTTTTAAGGTACTGTTTATTTCCACAACTCCTGATTAATCAAATTTGGAGGTTTTTGACCAGCAATCGCGGTCTCCGCATTTTTGATAGCTAGCTCCACCATCGCACGTCGAGTACTTTCTGTAGCGCTGGCAATATGGGGCGCCAACACCACATTAGTCAACTTCAATAGCTCTGGATGCACCTTGGGCTCACCCTCAAATACGTCGAGGCCCGCAGCAAATATTGCTTTTGCTTTCAAGGCAGCCGCCAAAGCTTCATCATCAACAATACCGCCACGCGCAATATTCACGAGAGTCGCAGTTGGTTTCATGAGCGCAATCTCTTTAGCGCCAATCAAGTGATGACTTTCTGCTGAATAAGGCACAACTAATAAAACATGATCCGATTCTCTCAATAGAGTTTCTTTATCAACATAGCGTGCACCACATTCTTTTTCATCCGCCTCACTGATACGCTTGCGATTGTGATACATGACTTTCATTCCAAAGCCAAGGGCGCGCTTAGCAATACCCTGTCCGATTCTACCCATACCCACAATGCCTAAAGTACTATGGTGGATGTCCATACCCAATGGATTATGAACAATCGACCATTTATCCCATTGACCATTTCGAATCCAATGTTCGGATTCGGTAATTCGCCTTGCCGTAGCCATCAAGAGGGCAAAACCAAAATCGGCGGTGGTATCTGTTAGAACATCTGGGGTATTGGTTGCCATCACACCAGCTGCAGTCATCGCTGGGACATCAAAATTGTTATACCCCACAGAAATATTGGCAACAATTTTTAAATTCTTCGCATCAGCAAGCGCTGACTCATCGATGCGCTCACTCCCCGCAACAAGAGCAGCATCAACCTTGGACAAATACTCACGCAATTGCTCTGGAGAAAAAATAGTATCGCTTTGATTGGATATAACCTCAAAGTTCTTTTCAAGCCTAACTAAACAATCAGAAAAAATAGCGCGTGCAACCAAAATACGTGGCTTAACAGACATAGTAAATACACCTAAAGAAATTAAAAAATTAATACGATACTTAAACTTTACACTATTTGAGATAAAATCAAGAAGTTAATGTATTGAGCTCAGCTAATCATATTTTCTTTTTGGACATGCTATGACTTATGTTGTTACCGAATCTTGTATTCGCTGCAAATATACCGATTGTGTCGATGTTTGTCCTGTTGATTGTTTCCGCGAAGGTCCTAATTTTTTAACGATTGATCCTGACGAGTGCATCGATTGCGCCGTTTGCGTACCCGAGTGCCCTGTCAACGCAATCTACGCTGAGGATGATGTT
>JBEDHB010000092.1:0-5350 GCA_041174325.1 Pseudomonadota bacterium | reverse complement strand
GTTGCTCAGAGATGATCTCGCGAATGGTGCGCTTAGTGAACTCCTCGTTCAACGCCGAACGAATCAGCTGGTTCATACGATCGGTCGCTAATCGCTCATCCCCACGGAAGCTCACAAAGAACTTGAGAGGATCCACAATGCGCCATTTCACATACGAATCCACCAAGAGGTTTTTCTTCTCAGCTGTAATAAAGCGCTCCGCATCGGGATTATCAATCGTCATGATGCGGCGATCAAAGAAAATCACGTTTTGGAATGGCGCAGGTAGCTTGAATTGCAAACCAGGTTGTTCGATCACTCGCACAATCTGACCAAAGGCAAAGACCACCGCAAACTTGCGTTGATCAACCACGAAGACACAGGAACTAATCAAGTAGAAGGCAACGATTAGACCCAGAATAAGACCAAGGAGACGATTCGGCATAATGACTTTTTCCTCGATTCTTAACGTTCACGACTACGCAAGCCCTCGCGGCGCTCCGGAGCGCGCTCCGCAGGCGATGGGGTTGCATTAGGGGTAGGAGTAGACATGGCACTCGGTGAAACCACGCCAGGCAAACTTCCAGCCTGAGTTTGTGCGGCCTGCTGCGCATCGGTGGTTACTTGATTAATGATCTTGTCGAGCGGTAGATATAACAGGCTGTTGCTTTTGGTCGTATCCACCAAAACCTTGGAGACATTGTTATAGATCTCTCTCATGGTGTCGATGTACATTCGGTCACGGGTAACTTGTGGAGCCTTAGCGTACTCGCCATAAATTTGTTTAAAGCGCAAGGCATCGCCTTCAGCCATTGCAGAGACTCGTGCTCGATACCCTTCAGCCTCTTGGATTAAACGTGCTGCTGTACCTTTGGCGCGCGGCAGGATGTCATTCGCATAAGCCTCACCCTCACTCTTTAAACGCTCTCGGTCTTGACCTGCTTTCACCGCATCATCAAATGCGGCCTGAACTTGCTCGGGCGGTTGTACGTTTTGCACGGTCACGCTGGTCACAAAAATACCCACCTTATAACTATCTAAAATTTTCTGAATCGCCGAGGCGAGATCAATCGCAATCTTCTCACGGCCTTCGTATAAAACCGTGTCCATCTTGCTACGTCCTACAATCTCGCGTACCGCGGTCTCTGCCGCTTGAATCACAGCCATATCTGGGTCGCGATTGTTAAAGAGATATTCCATTGGGTCTTTAAGGCGATACTGAACTGCAAAACGGACATCAATGATGTTCTCGTCTTCAGTCAACATCGATGAATCCTTTTGATTGGTACCCTTAATCATCACCGAACGCCCAATCTCGACCGAACGAACGGCTGATAAGTTCACGGTCTCAGTCGATTGAATTGGCCAAGGCATCCGCCAGTTGATACCAGGGCTCGCAGTGTAATCGTACTTACCAAAGGTCAGCACAACGCCCGCTTGGCCTTCCTGAATCATAAAGAAGCCACTGAAGAGCCACACCAGGGTCACGATCACTAGGGCACCAAGACTTGCAACCTTGGGATTAAAACCTTCCACATTAAACTGGGGTGGTTTACGACCGCCGCCACTTGGAGGCTGTCCTCCGCCCGATGGCCGTTTCTTGCCACCAAAAATATTATTTAGCTTGTCATTGAAATCACGCCAGAGATCATCCAAATCGGGTGGCCCGCTATTGGGGCGACGATTGCCTTGGGGCTGTTGGACAGGATCGTTGGGCTGCGCCTGGTCACCACCATCTTTAGGATCTTTATCCCCTTTGGGTGTTTGATAGTTGTTTCCCCAGCCAGGATCGTTGACGGAGAAAAACCCTCTAAAGTAGTCACCTACTTTATGGAGTGTTTGGCGAATAGTTTCGGGTCGAATGGAAATCAAAATCAGCGGTTTCTGGTCTATCGGTTAATGGTTGAAGCAGATCGCCATGCGCCTTGTGATGTTGGACGTCAGCGTGCTCAACCTTTAGTTTATCAGTCCTGTGCGCAAACTCGCATAGACACTCGCGCAGCAGGTCTAAACCCATTCCAGCCTGAGCGGATAGAAAGACCCTATAGGGCACTCCATCGATTTCGCGCTCAATATGCGGGCCTTTGGTAAAAGTCTGTGGCATCAAATCAATTTTGTTCATTACCTCTAAGCGCGGAATGCCATCAGCCCCAATTTCCTTCAGGACCGCCTCCACTTGAGCCTGCTGCTCCTTGGCAACCGGACTACAGGCATCGATCACATGCAAGATCAAATCAGCGTGGACAGTTTCATCGAGCGTTGCCCGAAAGGCTTCCACCAATTGATGGGGTAACTCACGGATAAATCCCACAGTATCAGAAAGGACAATTTGCCGCCCTTCTTCGAGATGAACGCGTCTGGAAGTGGTGTCCAAGGTGGCAAAGAGTTGGTCAGCCGCGTAGGTTCCAGCTTTGGTGAGGGCATTAAATAAGGTGGATTTACCAGCATTGGTGTATCCCACCAATGACACCGAGAACACCTCATTGCGCGCTCTTGCCCGACGTTGGGTGCGCTGCTGACGTTGTAACTTTGCAAGCTCAGCCTCAAGTCGTTTCGCTTTGGTTGCCAACATTCGGCGATCCAACTCCATCTGGGTCTCACCCGGTCCACCACGCAGACCGATACCACCCTTTTGGCGCTCTAGGTGACTCCAGGCGCGCACCAACCTTGACATGCGATAGCGCACATTGGCTAATTCCACCTGAGTCTTGCCCAAATGACTCTTCGCACGTTGAGCAAAGATATCCAGAATCAGCCCGGTTCGATCAATTACATGTTTACCCAAATGACGCTCGAGATTGCGTTGCTGGGTTGGTGAAATCGCGTGATTGACAATGGCAAGTTCGGCATCGTGTTCCTTCATGGCCCTTAGTAACTCATTGGCTTTACCAGAACGAATGAATAAGGATGGGTCAACACTGCCGCGGCGACCAATCACCGAGGCGCTTGGAATGGATCCTGCACTCTCTGCCAAGAGTGCAAGCTCGGCCATGCTTTCTGGGAAATCATCTTTGCCGGTATCAATGCCAACCAATACCGCACGGACCTCCTCGACTCCGGTGTTATGCAGCTGGAGCACCCTCATCGTCTGTCCTCAAGCTCACAGCTCGGGCGGGTACTACTGTCGAGATAGCGTGCTTGTAGACCATTTGGGTCACGGTATTGCGCAACAGGATGACATATTGATCAAACGACTCAACGTTGCCTTGTAACTTAATACCGTTGACCAAGTAAATGGAAACCGGGATATGCTCTTTGCGCAAGGCATTGAGGAAAGGATCCTGCAGCAACTGGACTTGTTTGTTATTCATACTGCTCCTTAATCGTTTTTTAAGTTAGGGAGTCTTGCTTTTGTGTACAGCACTGATGTTTTCTATAAGGATATTAACCCTAATTAATGGATTTCTGTATTTGCATGACAAATCCTACTTACGGCGTGGTTTTTCATCCCTGACATAAGGGTTTGCCGCCGTACGGAACTCAATCCGCAAGGGGGTGCCACGCAGCTCAAAGATCTCCCGAAAACGCCCTTCGAGGTAGCGTTTATAGCTATCGGTAATGCCATGCAAGGCACTTCCATGAATAATCACGATCGGTGGGTTCATCCCACCCTGATGGGCGTAGCGGAGTTTAGGTCGACCCTTGGCCACCCGTTTGGGCTGTTGATGAGCCACCGCATCGATCATGGCGCGGGTGAGTTTAGGCGTGGAGAGCTTGGCCATCGCAGCTTGGTAGGCCTTATCCACATCCTTAAAGAGCTCTTTGATACCAAAACCCTTTTTAGCCGAGATCGGATGCACATTGGCAAAATCTAGAAACCGTAGCTTTTGGGCAATCTCGACTCGCGCGCGCTCTTTCACGTAGGCATCAATGCCATCCCATTTATTAACGGCAACGACTAGAGCGCGCCCTGCCTCCACAATGTAGCCAGCAATGTGCGCGTCTTGTTCGGAGATATCTTGCTGGGCATCAAGCATCAAGATCACCACATTAGCATCGTTAATCGCTTGCAAGGTTTTGACCACCGAGAACTTTTCGATCGCTTCAAAGACTTTGCCACGCCGGCGCAGTCCTGCGGTATCAATCAAGACATACGATTTGCCATTGCGTTCGAACTCGACTTCAATGGCATCGCGCGTGGTGCCGGGTAGATCAAAAGCAATCACCCGATCTTCGCCAAGCAAGGTATTAATGAAGGTAGACTTCCCCACATTGGGTCGACCGACCACAGCAATCTTCATGGGTCGCGTGCCATCGGCAACCGCGGCATCATCGGGCTCGGGTTCGGGGATCTGCAGTTGATCAAGGGCTTCTTCAATGAGAGCACGCACCCCATCGCCATGCGCAGAGGAAATGGGCTCAGGTTGACCTAGACCCAGTTCATGAAAATCCGCGGTGACCACGCTGGCCGACATACCCTCGGTCTTATTCACTGCCAAGATCACCGGGCGTCCGGTCTTGCGCAAGAAATCGGCAATCACGCGATCCTGCGGTGCAAGTCCGAGTCGGCCGTCGACTAAAAAGATCACGAGGTCTGATTCAGCGACCGCTTGCTTGGTTTGCTTGGCCATCTGGGCCATGATGCCGGTCTTAGCAACGGGCTCAAAGCCGCCCGTATCAATGCAAATGAACTCCCGATCCCCCACTCGACCATTGCCATAGTGGCGATCGCGCGTGAGCCCTGGAAAATCCGCTACCAAGGCATCACGGGATTTGGTTAAGCGATTGAATAAGGTGGATTTGCCGACATTGGGTCGGCCCACGATGGCAATAACAGGTTTCATGAGTAATGGGTCTTAACGCGGGCGATACGCCGCAATCTTGCCACCTTGAGAAGCAATAATGATCACGCCCCCGGCTGCAATCGGTGCTGCTGTGACCGGTGAGCTGTCGTGACGAATACGCGAGACCATCTGACCACTATTTTGATTCAGAAGATGCACATAGCCTTGTTTATCACCCATCATGACCACCCGACCAATTGCTAATGGCTCACCAACATCACGCCAGGTTAATTGGGTGTTCTCCCAAACTTGCACACCATCGCTTGCACGGTAGGCATACACATGGGATTTTTCGTTGGCAGCGAACACAAACTCGGTGCTTTGGGTAGTCCCGGTATAGCTAGAGAAATCCTTCGACCACACTAAATTACCGCTACGCAGTTCGGCGCAACCGATCTTACCTTGATACGAGACCACGCAAAGACGTCCCTCTTCTAAGCTGGGTCGACTGGTGACATCATTTAAGCGTTCGATCTCGGAGAAGCCTTTGGGGAAAGAGACTGCGGATTCCCAGACGAGTCCACCGTTCGAGAGTGCGAGCGCTCCAAAACGACCACCCCCAAATCCAGTCACCACCGCATCATTGC
>JBEDHB010000091.1:0-5404 GCA_041174325.1 Pseudomonadota bacterium | reverse complement strand
ACCTACGCCTACAAATCGCTTTACAGACATTAAAGGTGGCGATTTGGCCATACCCGGGGGCCATTGGGATCCGGGAAGGAAAGGATGTTCATATTTTTGATCATTGGTGCTACCTGGGTAATGCCATTAGTGAGCATGAAATTGAAGAGCTCTTGCAGAGTGGTCAACCAGAATTTGATCTCGATATCTATAAGTTAATCAAAAAGGCTCTTAAATCATTACCCCAAGAAAACGTCTTAATTCTAGGCGCTTACCCAAGACATTCTGAGTTCGACCAATAAATAACCCTCCTCAAAACGGCCGTTGGCAAAAATATCGGTTTTCCTAATAAATGTCTGCCAATGCCATATCCCTTAGCATGAGACCCTAATCAATGCCACCCCTGCCAAAGTTTGATGAACAATCCGATCAGGATGCTCTATGTAATTATTAAGTAATGTCTTTTACAGATTTGTCAGCTCTTCTGAGCCCCAGGTTACGGATTTAGCTCCTAATTGA
Organism: Pseudomonadota bacterium; assembly: GCA_041174325.1. Taxonomy (GTDB): domain Bacteria; phylum Pseudomonadota; class Gammaproteobacteria; order Burkholderiales; family Burkholderiaceae; genus Polynucleobacter. The sequence goes on along the minus strand of JBEDHB010000091.1, from coordinate 4,906 downwards.
GTTCCAATATTGTAAAAATCCGATGCTTCTCATGAAATGGCAAATCGATTCGACCTTTTTATAGGGTTCCATCTGCTGAGTATGGGAAGATATACGCTATCAAAAGAGCAGAGTTCTGCACTTGGCTTAATATATTTGGGTAATTTTTATGTTTAATCTAGATACATGAACCTAAACGCTGATTACAGTAAGCGCGTTGTTCTCAATCATCATGATCTTCCTTGGGTCGACAGTCCAGAGTCAGGGGTAAGCCGGCGTATGCTCGATCGGGTTGGTGATGAGCTTGCCAAAGCAACTTCGATTGTGCGCTATGAGCCGGGATCTCGATTTAAAACCCACACGCATGCGTGGGGTGAAGAAATCTTGGTTTTAGAGGGGGTGCTAAGTGATGAGTCTGGGGACTATCCAGCAGGCACTTATCTCATGAATCCGCCAGGGTCAGCGCACACCCCATTCAGTGATTCTGGCTGTACTTTGTTTGTAAAACTACGTCATTTAGGCCCCGACCAGGTAGAGCGGGAGGTCGTCAATACCCATACAGCCACTTGGCATCAAGGTATGGTCCCGGGGCTAACCGTCATGCCGCTCATGCGCCAAGGATCAGGATCGACCCTAGTGCGCTGGCAACCGCAAACCTACTTTAATCCGCACCGGCATTATGGCGGTGAAGAAATCTTTGTGGTCGATGGCGTATTTGAAGATGAGCATGGGCGATACCCCACCGGCTCATGGATACGCAGCCCCCATCTAAGCCAGCACCAACCATTTAGCAAAGAAGGATGCACAATTTTTGTAAAGACAGGGCATTTGCTAGGGGAGTAATTGCGTTACCGAAAGTGATACTTCATATTTATTTCAGTGGGCATTAAAAATGGATGGATACATTTCCTAATATTGTTACCATTAACTTGCGTCTTAAGATAATTGTCTGTAAACATGATCAAACTCAGTGGATATTTGTGTGACTCAAGACCTAAATATGAATGATTCAGCCACATCAAGCCCAATCAAAGTTGATGAACTGGTAGCTGCTTTAAATGAATTACTAGAGGCTGAGCGAGCCGGTGCGCGAGTCACTCTAGAAACAGCTAATCAAGTAAAAGGCCACAACTTGGCTCCTTTAGTTATTGATATTCAGCGTGATGAGGTTCGCTGGTGCAAGATGCTGATGGAAGTAATTCGCTCGCTCGGTGCATTACCCTCCACCGCAACAGGCAGTTTTTATCAAAAAGCCATTGCGATTGAGGATTTAAAAGAGCGTTTGTTATTTGTGAACCGGGGGCAGGGGTGGGTAGTACGTCGTTTGGAAAAATTAATTCCAAGAATTCAAGAACCTCACATTTGTTCACAACTACAAGAAATGCTCGATGCACATATTCAGAATATTGACCGGGTTGATAAAAGTATCTAGGTTCTTGTCTGCGTTAATTCAATAAAAGAATCCATGGGCCCCTAATACTGAAATTACAACCACGACTAATGAAAGCGACAAAAGAATCCAGTGAACGATTTGAGTTTTTCTTAAATTACTAATATTGTGCTTCTGCTTCACCATTCGACCATGGTCTTTTAAAAAGAATGGTTCCACAATAAAGAGAGCAACCATAAACATGAGCCATAGGATCAGCATCGCATGCATCCAAAAAAACGTCAGATCAAAGAATCGGTCCCATGCATTGAGTTGGTACACCATATAAAAACCACTGATGCCTGCAATTAAAACCACTGCTCTAGCAATGTAAGCAAACCGGTTTTCAATTTGATTGAATAGGGTCAAGCTATCCATATCTTTGTTGGTGCGAAGTAGCGGTATCAAGACCACGGTTACAAAGCTGACCCCTCCAATCCAAATCACAATGCTCAATATATGCAGTGCTCGAGCTAGGGTGATGTCCATTGTTGCTCCCAATAGTCTGCGGATAAATTAATCTTAAAACACGCGATCAAACAATTAGTTAGATTGATTTTCAGGGTTAACCCTTAGTAATTAACAATGATACCGATAAAGATTAAACGCTCGTAAATTAATCTTTAACAATTAACTCGCAAGCAGCCTTGCTCATCGTGATTCGAGCTGACTCCTGAAGAATGAGTTTCTAACGAAAGATGAGAACGCATGGCCCAGTCACACCCAAGTAGTAATTTACGTCGCTCCCTGTTTGCCGATAACGATCCGCATTCGAGAGAAAAACCGAACCAATCGCAGTGGGATGAGTGCGCCCCTGATCTAGCGACTGAGCAGGCTGAGCGCGTTACCCAGATATCTTCACGGATTGGCAAGCGACCACTTAACCTCAAAGCGGGCCCCAAGGAGCAGGTCAATTGGCTCCTCGAAACCATCGAGACCAGTGTGATCCCGCGCCTATTGGTGACTCATCCAAGTATCGCCCCCTCTGAAAAACAAAAGAGCCAAGCGTCACCAGTTGAGCTTGAAAAAAGAGTAGAGCACCTCACCCGCTTGGTCTTGCACGATGATGCGATTCAAGCCAAACAGTTTATTCAGTGTTTATGTGAAGAGGGGATGCCCTTAGATCAAATCTACTTGGAGGTCTTGGCGCCGACCGCGCGCCAGTTAGGCGCTATCTGGGATCAAGACCGGGTGCACTTTTCAGAGGTCACCACTGCCATGTGGCGGATAAAACAGCTGATTTATGACTTTAGCCCCTTATTCCAGGAGTTTGCGAGAGCCGACGCGAAAGCACCACATGCGATGTTAGTGCCACTGCCAGGCTCACAACATACCCTAGGATTATTCATGGTCTCGGAGTTTTTCCGACGCGGAGGCTGGAAGGTCTGGGGAGAGCTAGCGGCCAGCGAACAAGAAATTGTCTCCACCATTAATGCTCAGCATTTTGATTTAGTGGGACTATCCATTAGTACTGAAGATCAATTGCCCCTATTAGAGCGATTTATTCAAACGATGAAAGAGCGCTCCTGTAATCAAAGCATTGGCGTGATGGTGGGTGGGCCGATCTTTTTTGTTAAGCCCGAGCTCAAAGAGCGGGTGAAGGCTGATATTGTGGGGCTTGATGCCGAAGAGTCCCTCACTCAGGCCCAGTATTGGCTTGATCGGAGCGCATCATAAGAATTTGACGGTTTTGAAATAAACACCGGCTTAACGTTGGCTCTAGTTAATTTCATATTCATTCAGTAGGTGTTATCTTTTATTGGTAGACCTATATCAATCTATGTCATCGGCGTCTCAAATATAAATCCCTAATGTATTTAAGGTAATGACAAATTGTTCATATATGAACTAATATAGTCCATATATGAACAATCTATCCCTCATCAAAGAGCTAGTTCGAGCCTACCAAGGCTTTGAGACCTACTCATCGACCCATATTCGGGAGCTTGGCCTCACCCCTGTCCAGTTTGATGTGATTGCTACCTTGGGTAATCAGCCCCCGATGTCCTATAAGCAGCTGGGGGAGAAGACCTTGATTTCCAAAAGCTCCTTGACGGGGGTAGTGGAGCGCATGATCGCTAAAGGGTTCATTGTGACCCTAGAAAACCCGGACGATGCACGCAGTGTGTTATTGAAACTAACAGCGAAAGCCCAAAAGGTCTTTGATAAATCCTTTCCTGAGCACATGGCGTATTTAGAGCGGGCTTTTCAAAAGCTGCCTGCTAAGCGCCTAAAAGAAATGACCGAGTCTTTAATCGAACTCAAAGCCATTTTTACAAACCCAAGGAGTTAATATGAAACCGACCGTTGCCCAACCATCTCCGTATGCCGTCGAAGTCACTGCTGGTAAGACCTATTACTGGTACTCTTGTGGCCTAAGCAAAAACCAACCGTTTTGCGATGGCAGTCACAAAACAACTTCATTTGCTCCGGTGGCATTTACTCCCGAGAAAACGGAGACCGTCTACTTTTGTGGATGCAAACACAGCGCCAAAGGTGCGTTATGTGATGGCAGTCATAACAAGCTCTAATTAAAACTTTGCCAATGCCCGTTGCACCACCAACTATCAACCATTCTTCCAAGTCAGCGCGCATGCCCACTTGGTTTATTCCTCATGGTGCAGGCCCATGCTTTTTTATGGAATGGAGCCCGACCCATGCATGGGATCGAACTGCCGATTTCCTCAGGGAATTGGCGAAAACCTTACCTGCACGACCAAAAGCAATTGTGATCGTGTCTGCCCATTGGTTGGAGTCTACTGTCAGTGTGACCGGTAACTCAAATCCTGAACTGATTTATGACTACTATGGGTTTCCGGATCACACCTATGAGCTGCAATACCCCGCGAAAGGCGACCCATTTCTGGCTGAGCTCATTGTGCAACGCCTCAATGATGCCGGAGTTTTAGCATCCATCAATCCAACTCGGGGGTTTGATCATGGCATGTTTATTCCTATGATGTTGATGTTTCCCCATGCCGATATTCCGGTAGTTCAACTGTCTTTAAATAGCAATCTGGATCCGCAAGCACATCTGGATATGGGTAGGGCATTAGCCTCATTGCGTGACGAAGGGGTCTTAATTATTGGGAGTGGTATGAGCTTTCATAATATGCGGGGCTATGGTAAAGCTCAGTTTGGTCCAATCTCCGATACCTTTGATAACTGGTTAAGCAAAACCGTCGAATCGGATCCTGCCACCCGAAATAAAGGATTAGCCGATTGGGCGACTGCTCCTTCGGCAAGGCAATCTCATCCTCTTGGGGAGGAAGAGCATCTATTACCTCTCATGGTTGTCGCTGGGGCGGCACCTAACGGTATGGGGAAACGAGTTTTCTCAGATCGAGTGTTGGAGACCACTTTATCTGCTTTCGTTTTTCAATAAGCAACTCTAAGTTTTACAAAGAAACGCAATCAACGTATTCGGAAACATCCTGAAACGACTCAGCAGGTGTCGCCATTGATTCATTATTGAGCGCATCTGGCTAACATTGACTT
>JBEDHB010000090.1:0-5519 GCA_041174325.1 Pseudomonadota bacterium | reverse complement strand
AAACAACTTCGCGGGTGGTGCGATGCAGTTCAGCAGCAAGCTCAACACCGGTCGCCCCCGCTCCAATAATGGCCACATGCAATTGATCGGCTGAGAGTGGATTACTTTGTGCCTGCGCTCGAATAATTGCGTTGAGCATTTGATGATGAAAGTTTTTGGCATCGTCCTGAGACTCTAAGCGCAAGGCGTAGTCCTCAACGCCAGGAGTTGCAAAATCATTACTGAGGCTTCCAATGCTCATCACCAAGATGTCGTACGGTACTGCGCGTTGTGGAGTAATTTCGGTGCCCAAATGATCCCTATACGGCGCAACGATCACTTCTTTGCGCTCGCGATCTAGCCCAATCATCTCCCCAATGCGATAGGTAAAGTGATGCCAGTGAGCCTGCGCAATGTAATCCACCTCATGGTCGCCCAAATCCATGCTGCCAGCAGCAATCTCATGGAGTTTTGGTTTCCAAATATGCGTACGATTTTTATCAATCAGAGTAATGGATAGCTTTCCCGGCCTTCCTTTGCGGGGACCAAATCGATCGCCCAGGCGCGTTGCTAGCTCCAACCCTCCTGCTCCACCGCCCACAATGACAATTCGGTGCATTCCTTGGTTCTTCTTATTCTGATATGACGAATGATTTATTGTGCCGTCCAACCGCCATCCATATTCCAAGCGACACCACGAACTTCCGATGCATCGGGTCCGCACAGAAATACTGCTAATGCAGCGAGCTGCTCGGGTTTGACAAACTCACCGGAAGGTTGCTTCTCGGAGACAAGTGCTAATTTAGCTGCATCATTTGAAATCATCTCGCGCTCAGCGCGTGCATCAACTTGCTTTTGTACCAAAGGGGTTAAAACCCAGCCTGGGCAAATTGCGTTGCAAGTGATTCCCGTGCGCGCGGTCTCCAGCGCAACAACCTTGGTTAAGCCTACGATGCCATGCTTTGCCGCTACGTATGCTGCTTTTTGCATCGAGGCCACGAGACCATGGACTGAAGCAATATTAATAATGCGCCCCCAATTGCGCTGCTTCATACCGGGAAGCGCTAATCGGGTGGCATGAAATGCGGAGCTTAAGTTAATTGCAATAACTGCATCCCAGCGCTCGGCCGGAAAATCTTCCACGCTGGCGACATGCTGGATCCCAGCATTATTAATTAGCACATCAATCGCTCCAAAGCGTTTTTCAGTGGCGGTAATCATCTGCGCAATCTCATCGGGCTTACTCATATCAGCACCGTGATAATCCACTTCGACTCCATAAGCCTTGACCTCGGCAATCGCTGCATCCTTTTCACCAAACCCATTCATCATCACATTGGCACCTTGGGCCGCCATGGCTTTGGCCATAGCCAGACCAATACCGCTCGTTGAACCCGTCACTAAGGCAGTTTTCCCTTTAAGAACCATCCTGAACACCCTCGTTTAAACCAATAAACGGTTATCTTCTCATAGACCCACAAGACGTCCCAATTCTTGCCAAAATGACTTTGGTATTGAAGTCAGTAGCCAGGTCATCGTGATGTAACGAAGTAATTTACCAATGGCCATGTAAATCAAGCACGGTAACCATTTCAGGCGCAGCCAACCCGCCACCAAACACAAAGGGTCACCAATAATCGGCAACCAAGAGAGTAGCAACATGGATGGCCCTCGTTTTTCAAGCCACGCTTGCGCACGGGAATGGGTTTCACCACGCAATGATTCATAGGTATTTCGAGCGAGCAATCCTAGCCACCAATTAATCATTCCGCCCAAAGTATTGCCCAGGGTTGCCACACCAATCGCCAACCAATAATCTTCAGGATTGAGGCTGACGTACGCAAACAGAACGGGTTCTGAGCCCATCGGAATTAGCGTCGCGGATACTGCCGCCACAATAAATACCGCTGGTAGACCCACGGTGGGCATACCGAACCAATCCATTACCGAATGAATAAGCGCTTCCATTACTGAAGTACGCCAGCGTCCTTCAAAACCTGAATCTGCTCGGCAGTAAATCCATGTTGTATGAGAATGGATTCGGTATGCTCGCCAAGTGTCGGTGCACGGTACCGAACTTTCCCGGGATTTTGGGAGAGCTTTGGAATGATGCCAGGCATCTCTACTTTCAAACCGTTGGCACTTTCAATGGTTTCAATCACGCCACGTGCACGGTAATGCGGATCTTCTGCAATATCTTTCGCACTGTAGATACGTCCAGCAGGAATGGAAATGTCCTGTAGGGCCGTCAGAATCTCCTCGAGCGTTCGCTGACTGGTCCATAGCCCGATGGCTTCATCAATCACATCGGCACGTTTAGCCCGCCCATCATTGCGAGCAAGTTCGGGGTCGTTACCCAAATCATTTCGACCAATCAGATCCATTAAGCGCTTGAATAAAGAATCCCCATTCGCAGCAATTAATACGTATTGACCATCAATACAAGGATAGGCATTCGATGGGGCGATGCCCGGTAATGCACCCCCTGCTGGTTGACGGATTGCACCAAAGACGTGGTATTCCGGTAAAAGGCTCTCGGTCAAGTTAAATACTGCTTCGTATAGCGCCACGTCAATCATCTGCCCTTGGCCACCTCTGGCATCGCGCTCATAGAGTGCGAGCAAAACACCTAAGGCGCCATGCAAACCAGCAATCGTGTCACCGAGTGATAAGCCCGCACGCGCAGGCACCTGTCCGGGATGCCCGGTTAGATAACGTAATCCAGCCGTTGCTTCCGCAATCGCTGCAAAGCCGGGTTCATCCCGTCGTGGCCCATCTTGTCCATAACCAGAAACGCGCAACATAATTAACTTGGGATTGAGGGCATGCAATTCATCCCAACCCATGCCCCATTTCTCCATAGTGCCGGGTCGAAAGTTTTCGATCAGAACATCAGCCTCTTGGGCTAAACGTCGCACAATCGCCTGACCCTCTGGTTGGCGTAAATCAATGCAAATCGATTGCTTGTTGCGTGACTGTGCTTGCCACCAAACCGAGGTTCCCTCATGCAGCATGCGCCACTTGCGCAATGGATCGCCCTCTTGAGGTGACTCGACTTTAATAATCTCTGCCCCAAAGTCCGCCAAGGTCTTGGCAGCAAATGGTCCCGCAATCAATTGGCCAAGCTCTAGAACACGAATACCGGAGAGGATTTGTTGCATGACAATCAGCCCCATCAATCAAGAAAGTATCTAGATTAAACTACAAGATTACGAATCCTGAGTTGGAGAATATCAATGAAAAGATGGTTGGTTGGCCTCACGCTGCTTAGTTTTTTCCACAGTTCGTTTGCTTGCACTGCTGTGAATATTCAGGCTAAAGATGGCACGGTGATCGCTGGTCGAACCATGGAGTGGGCCTTTGATATGAAATGGACCATCAATAGCATCCCGCAGGGAACTAAATTTCGCACCACGGCCCCCGAGAACCTTAAGCTGCCGCCAATCCAATTCATCACTAAATATGCTGTTCTCGGAATATCCCCTGGCATCTTGCCGGGCCCACCCGCTCTTCTAGAGGGTCAAAATAGTGCGGGCTTAGGCATGAGCGGCAACTTCTTGCCAGGATTTACGGAGTACCAAACCGTTACCGCCAAAGATTTGGACTATGTCTCGATTCTGGATTTTGGTACGCTCGCTCTGGGTATGTTTGCCAATGTCGCTGAGTTACGCAAAGACTTGCCCCGCTACAAGGTTTGGTATGACTCGAGCCTACCAGCAGGCCCAACACCGCCCTGGTTGCATTTTGTATTTACCGATCGTACTGGCGCTAGCATTGTGGTGGAATTTGTGAAGGGCCAAATGCGTATTCATGACAATGTGGCGCAGGTATTAACCAACGCACCCACCTACGATTGGCATCTTCTGAATGCCAGAAATTATCTGAATCTGACGAATGTTGCACGCAGCTCAGTTACGGTCAACGGTCAAAACGTTACTGAAATTGGTCAAGGCGGTGGTCTTATGGGCCTCCCAGCCGATTACACACCACCCTCTCGATTTATTCGGGCTGCCTATTTGCGCCAACTCGCAACGCCACCAAACAATCGATCTGAGAGTGTGCAGCTGACTGGTCATATTCTCAATAATGTAGATATACCAATTGGTGTGGCCGCCTCGAAAGATGGTGACCAGGTGGTCTCCGATTACACCCAATGGGTGAACATCAAGGATCTCAATAATCAGCAATGGCATATTTCCAATTATGCAAATCGAACCAGTTATGTCACCTTAGATCTCAAGAAGATTTTTGAGAGCAATAAGTCAGGCGCCTGGCCAGTGGATCAACTCCCCTATCAAAGCATTGATATCACCAACAAAATCCTAAATTAATCATGGCATTGATGATTCCAAAACCGGATCAATATCAGGAAATGCGCGAGGCGCTACGTGATCTTTGCTCGCGTTACGACTCTGCCTACTGGCAAAAAATTGATCATGAACGTGGCTATCCTGAAGCGTTTGTGAAAGCAATGACCGATGCCGGTTGGTTGGCAGCACTGATCCCCGAGGAGTATGGCGGTTCTGGGCTTGGACTTGCCGAGGCCTCGGTCATCATGGAAGAAATTAATCTCTCGGGTGGCAATGCTGGCTCGTGCCATGGGCAGATGTACAACATGGGCACGCTGCTGCGACACGGTTCAGAGCAACAGAAGCAACAGTACCTACCCAAGATCGCCTCCGGTGAGTGGCGACTACAAAGTATGGCAGTGACGGAGCCCACCACCGGAACCGATACCACCAAATTAAAGACCACCGCAGTCAAAAAAGGGGATCGCTACCTCATCAATGGCCAGAAAGTATGGATCTCGCGCATTCAGCATTCGGATTTAATGATTTTGTTAGCACGCACCACGCCTCTTCCAGAGGTCAAGAAAAAGTCCGAGGGGATGTCAATTTTTATTGTTAATCTCCATGAGGCGATTGGCAAGGGGATGGAAGTTCGTCCGATCGCCAATATGGTCAATCATGAAACCAATGAGGTCTTCTTTGATCAATTAGAGATTCCAGCAGAAAATTTAATTGGTGCGGAAGGGCAAGGCTTTAAATACATTCTCGATGGCTTAAATGCGGAGCGAACTCTAATTGCGGCTGAATGCATTGGCGATGCTTATTGGTTTATTGATCGTGCGCGTCGGTATGCAAGTGAACGGGTGGTCTTTGACCGCCCCATTGGGATGAACCAAGGCATTCAGTTTCCGATTGCCGATAGTTATATTGAGACCGAGGCAGCTAACTTAATGCGCTTTAAGGCCTGCGAGCTATTTGATCGTCAAGAACCCTGTGGGGCTGAGTCTAATATGGCCAAGTATTTAGCAGCCAAGGCTTCCTGGGAAGCTGCCAACGTTTGCTTGCAAACGCATGGGGGCTTTGGCTTTGCCTGCGAATACGATGTTGAACGTAAGTTCAGAGAAACTAGGCTCTATCAAGTCGCTCCAATCTCGACGAACCTCATCTACTCCTATGTGGCCGAGCACTTGCTGGGCTTGCCGCGCTCTTTTTAGTCATGCGACCCTTAGACGGTATCACGGTCGTTGCACT
>JBEDHB010000089.1:0-5560 GCA_041174325.1 Pseudomonadota bacterium | reverse complement strand
TCTCCGTATTACTTCAATACCGCTAGTTTACTTCTGATCCAATTCAAAGGCTTTATGGAGGGCTCTGACTGCGAGTTCCATGTATTTCTCATCAATCACGACAGAGATCTTAATCTCACTGGTTGAGATCATCAAAATATTGATACCCTCTTCCGATAAGGTTCTGAACATCTTACTGGCTACACCAACGTGGGAGCGCATTCCAACGCCCACCACCGAAACTTTCGATACCTTGGGATCACCAATAATATCTTTGGCACCAATATGCGCTTGCACACTCTTTTTCAGCAGATCGAGGGCTTTTTGATAATCGGCGCGTGGTACTGTGAATGTGAAATCGGTCTTTCCTTCAACCGATTGGTTCTGAATAATCATATCAACATCAATATTGGCTTCAGCAATGGGGCCTAAGATTTGATAGGCGATGCCAGGACGATCTGGCACATCAATCACAGTGATCTTGGCCTCATCGCGTGCAAATGCGATTCCTGAGATAACAGCGGCTTCCATGGTGGTGTCCTCTTCAAAGGTAATTAAAGTACCCGACTTCATTTCTTGATCAAGGGGAATCAGTGGATCAGTAAGCGATGACAACACTCGGGTCTTCACTTTGTACTTACCAGCAAACTCCACCGAGCGGATTTGCAAGACCTTGGAGCCAAGACTGGCCATCTCCAACATCTCTTCAAAAGTGATCCGATCGAGGCGACGCGCGTCCTCACAAACTCGGGGGTCGGTGGTGTAAACGCCATCGACATCGGTATAAATTAAGCACTCATCGGCTTTTAGAGCCGCGGCGACAGCAACTGCTGAGGTATCTGAACCACCACGACCTAGGGTGGTCACGTTACCCTGTGGATCAACCCCCTGAAATCCGGTAATCACGACTGCCCTACCTGCATCCAAATCTTTTTTAATCTTGGCATCATCAATACCCATGATGCGCGCCTTGGTGTATGCCGAATCGGTATGCACCGTGACCTGCCAACCCGAATAACTAATGGCATCAATCCCCTGCTCTTGCAAAGCGATCGCTAATAAGCCAGAGCTCACCTGCTCGCCGGTTGCCGCAATTTGATCGAGCTCTCTGGGGTTTGGAGTGCCACTTAACTCCTTTGCCAGTCCCAAAAGACGATTGGTCTCACCCGACATGGCCGATGGCACCACCACCACTTGATGACCCGCCCGCATCCACTTCGCAACCCGTTTGGCTACATTTTGGATGCGCTCGATTGATCCCATCGAGGTGCCGCCGTACTTATGAACAATTAAAGACATATCCGTTTAACTGAATTGCAAAACCTATGATTTTACAGGGTTTTGTTTTTCTTAATCCAAATAGGACCACTCGGGCCAAACGCGGGGACCCTTGGTCGTTAAGTGAGCAATACTCACCCCTAAGCCCTCAGCAGCAATGAGGGTGCCATCGATAAATAAGAGTGGGATTTGTCGTTGCCAAGGCGGCACACCTGCTTCTTGATACAGGTTTTTCAGACTTTTGCTTGGGGTGTTAGGCTTGATCTTCAAACGCTCACCTCCCGCGCGAGGTCTACCCTCAATCAACTTGGCCTGTTGACAGTATTCCCATGAAAGACCTGCTTGATTGGAGCGCTCGGGGATTGGAACAAAAATCCATTGGCCACGATTGGATGTTTGCGCAGACTCAATCCGCAAGGCATTGCGCCACGCTCGGATTGAATGACGATCATGCAACCACTCTAATTTGGCACCAGTGCGTAAGGACTGTAGGTCAAGCCACCAGGATTGCAAACGCTCCGTTGAGGGCATCGATAGTTGATTGCGTTTGAGCCAATAGCGCATCACATTGGTAGCGCGGACTGGGTCTTGGCGATGGAGCGCTATCAGTGGAGCGATACTCAATTGATTGTGATTAATCCAGGTACGTGCATCGTGCTGCGCAAGTTGATCCATGAGCGCTTGCGACTGAGCCAGCCACTGGGCACTGCGTGCCAGATTTGCAATTGCCCCACCCTGAATCTGCTCTAACTCTGGTAGGATTTTTTTGCGGATAGCGTTGCGGCGATACCGCGTGTTTTGATTACTAGGATCCTCCACCCAAGACAGTTTGTGTTGCTTCGCATAGGTCTGCAATTGTGTGCGGTCTTGCTCTAACAATGGTCGCCATAATTGCACAGTTCTCCCATTAGGGCTTTGTAACTCTTTATGGGCAGGCATTCCAGACAAGCCTGCCGGCCCAGCACCTCGCAAGAGCTGCAAGAGCACGGTCTCGGCTTGATCGTGCTGATGATGGGCCAACAATAAATGATCAAGTTCATGTTGATCACAAAGCCCAAGCAATGCCTCATAGCGCGCTTGGCGAGCATGGGCCTCAATGTTTGCGGTGATTGGCAAATGCAGTAGTCGGAAGTCAAAGGCAACACCATAGCGTTTAGCTAGGCGCTCACAAAACAGTAACCACTCATCCGCCTCTGCTTGCAGTCCATGATGGATATGGAGTGCATAGACTGCATCGTGGGGATAGGCCTTACTGACAGCATCGAGCAATACCACTGAATCGAGGCCACCACTTAAGGCCACACCAATTCGTTTAGCTTGCGTCTTTAGCTTTAACTTCTTTGAACTGGCCATAACTCATCAATCGGTGATGACGGCGCTCGAGAAGATCCTTCTCTGAGAGATTTGCAACCTCTGAAAGAGCATGATTTAGCGCTTTGCTCATATTGGCCATCATGCCCTCGTAGTTTCGATGAGCAGCACCTACAGGTTCTGGCACGATCGTGTCGATCAATTTAAGATCTTTGAGGCGTTGCGCGGTTAGGGCTAATTGTTCGGCTGCATCTGGGGCTTTCTCGGCAGTCTTCCACAAGATCGATGCACATCCCTCAGGAGAGATTACGGAATACGTAGAGTATTGCAACATCATCACCACATCACCCATCGCAATGGCCAGCGCGCCACCCGAACCACCCTCACCAATAATGGTGGTAATGATGGGTACTTTGAGTTCGGCTTGGGTGTAGAGATTGTGGCCAATGGCTTCGGATTGATTACGCTCTTCGGCATCTATCCCTGGAAATGCGCCAGGGGTATCCACGAAGGTAAAGACCGGTAAGTCAAACTTCTCGGCGAGACGCATCAGTCGCATCGCCTTACGATAGCCTTCGGGACGACTCATTCCAAAATTACGCATCGCACGCTCTTTGGTATCCCGACCCTTTTGATGTCCGATCACCATGCAGGGTTTGCCATTAAAGCGAGCAAGACCGCCAATAATCGATTGATCATCCGCAAAGACCCGATCGCCATGCAGCTCATGAAAGTCGGTGAACAAAGCGTGAATGTAATCGAGCGTATAGGGGCGCTGTGGATGACGAGCAACCTGAGAGACTTGCCAAGGACTCAAACTCTCATAGATCTCTTTGGTGAGCTGCTGACTTTTTTCGGAGAGCGCCTTGAGCTCGGTTGAGATATCTACGGAGGACTCATCTTGCACATAGCGGAGCTCTTCGATTTTGGTCTCAAGCTCAGCTACCGCTTGCTCAAAGTCTAGGAAGGTGGTCTTCATGGCCTAATTTTATGTGCTTTTTGGGTTTACCCCAAAATTAGTACTCCACGGGAATGGGGTCAATGCTGCGCCACATATACCAAGTGGCTACGGTGCGCCACGGCGCCCAATTGGCTGCCACCTCACGCGCCTCATGGCGGGTCACGGGCTCGCCACTGAAATAATTAATCGAGATCGCCCGAATCAGCCCAATATCGTCGAGCGGCAGTACATTGGGGCGCATCAAATTAAAGATCAGAAACATCTCGGCGGTCCAACGCCCAATCCCCCGAATCGCACTCAACTCCTTAATCAGCTCCTCATCATCCATTTTGGGCCAGCGCTCGGTTTGCAGTCGCCCATGATGAAAGTGATCGGCCAGATCACGGATGTACTCCACCTTGCGCATGGATAAGCCCGAAGCCCTTAAGGCATCATGTTTGGTATCGAGTACGCGTTTGGGGGTTACCTCGTGACTCAGAGTCTCCAAGGTTCGGTTCCACACCGATTGTGCAGCAGCCACTGAAATTTGCTGTCCAACGATCGAGCGCGCCAGCGTTGTAAATGCATCGCCACGGCTTCCCAACATTCCGTCGCCGTACTTGGGAATGAGTTTGCGTAAGATGCGATCTTGCTTCATGAGCTCCGCGCATGCATCTTTCCAATAGTTTGGCTTTTTAGTTCGTGGTTTTGGCATTAGGCGCGTCGCCAGATAGTTTGACCGCCGGGTTTATCTTCCAAAATAACGCCCTCCTCGAGTAATTGCTGACGAATTGCGTCTGCACTTGCAAAGTTCTTGGCCTGCTTGGCAGCATGGCGTGCCGCAATCTGCTCTTCAATCTGCTCCGGGCACAAGCCAGCTTTTGGGGTACCGCTTTGCAAGAAACGTTGGGGCGACTGATAAAGTAGCCCAATCGTGTTACCTAAGTGATGCAGGGTATTGAGTAGCCCTTGCTTATGTTGAGTTTCTTGCGTCTTATGAATTTCGGTCACCAACTCGAATAACACCGCCAAAGCCTCGGGAGTATTGAAGTCATCGTCCATCGCTTGTGCAAAGCGGTCTTTCCAGGCAGGGTCAACCTTGTCGCTTGGAATAGCTGCGTGTTCGCAGAGCGCGGTATACAGGCGGGTTAATCCAGTACGCGCCTCTTCAAGCTGACTATCGGAATAATTAATCGGGCTCCGGTAATGGGCCTTGAGCATAAAAAAGCGCACCACCTCGGGATCAAACTGGGCTAAGACATCTCTGATCAAGAAAAAATTACCCAGAGACTTCGACATCTTCTCTTGATTCACACGGATATGGCCGTTATGCATCCAGTAACGCACAAAGGGCTGATCGATGGCGCCTGATCCATACATTGCCCCTTCACTCTGAGCAATCTCATTCTCATGGTGAGGAAACTGCAAATCCGCCCCACCGCCATGAATATCAAAATGCTGTCCCAATAACTCACAGGACATCGCCGAGCACTCAATATGCCAACCAGGGCGCCCCTCTCCCCATGGGGAAGCCCAGCGGGTATCGGCAGGCTCTTCAAGCTTGGCGGATTTCCAGAGCACAAAATCCAGTGGGTCGCGCTTGCCACCGCTGATGGCAACCCGTTCACCGGCCTGGAGTTCGTCAATCGATTTGCCAGATAACTTGCCATAGCTGGGAAACTGGCGAACGGCATAGTTCACATCGCCATCATCGCCTTGATAAGCCATCTCACGCTCAATCAGACGACCAATCAATCCTTGCATTTGGGCAATGTATTGAGTCGCTCGCGGCTCATGATCAGGCGCTACGAGATTGAGGGTTTTAGCATCCGCATGCATCGCATCAATAAAACGCTGGGTCAGTGTGGCAATGGGTTCTTGGTTCTCTACAGCGCGCGTAATGATCTTGTCATCAATATCTGTGATGTTACGAACGTAGTTCACCTCATAGCCACTGGCTCGTAGCCAACGCACCGCCATATCAAACACAATCATGACCCGTGCGTGCCCCAAATGGCAATAGTCATAAACGGTCATGCCACATACATACAT